>JAFGHE010000290.1 GCA_016930295.1 Sedimentisphaerales bacterium | reverse complement strand
AGTCAAGCCTTTTTTAGCCAACTCAGGTTTTAGCCAAGGATTTTACTCATACCCTCTGAGTAAAATCAAGAAAAATCAAAGCCATTTTATTATCGGAATCTGTCATCATAAATACGCCTGAAAGAATGACTTGTTTTCGTGCTTTTATAAGAAAAATCCTGATTATTAAAATCAAAAAAATGATGCTTTATGGCAAATATAACAACTATATAAGTTAGATAAGATAGGGTATTTAAAATTTCGTAATTAATTTTATCTAATTTCGCAAACCCCTGTTTAATTGCTACTTTATTACGGCGGATCCGCCCCAAATTTAGCCAGCCGGTTGATTACCACGGCCGCCACAGAATCACCCATGACATTGGTCGATGTTCGAAACATATCCAAAAACGCATCCACTGCGAAAATCATGGCGATATATTCGACCTCCAGCCCCACGGCATTAGCCACCAGGACCATGGTTACCAGCCCGGCATCAGGTACCGCTGCAGCCCCGATAGAGGCCAGAACCGCAGTAAGAAAAATGATCAGGGTAATTAGCGGAGTAAGCGTGATCTGGGCCCCCGGCATACCTCCAAATAGCTGGACGAGAAATATGATAGCCACACCCTCGTACAGGGCAGTGCCGTCCATATTCATGGTGGCCCCCAAAGGAGCGACAAATTCCGCCGCCTTGGGCGAGACCTTCAGGTTATTCTGGAGACACTCGATAGTCACCGGCAGCGTCGCGGCACTGGATCGCGTGGCAAACGCAATCATCCAGGCCTCCTGTATCCCTTTAAGAAACTTGAATGGAGATACCCGCCCTACAAAATGACATATAATAAGGAGTACTACAATATGAGCCGCGATACCCGCCAGAACCGTAATAACATACCACATAAGGGTCTCAAACACACCCAGCCCCAGACTGCCCACCAGGGAAGCCACCAGGCAAAAGATAAAAAATGGCGAGCCCGCCATAATCCAGATGGTTATTTTCATAATGGCTTTGTTGACAGCATCAATCACCGGCAGCACCGGCTTGCCCGCAGGTCCGATAATGATTAATGCTATCCCTAACAGAATCGCAAAAAAAATGATCCCCAGGCTCTGTGCTTCGGCCAGGGCTTTAAATGGATTGATAACGATCTGTTCCAGATTCCCCCTGATAATAGCCAAAGCACTTTGTTTTTGAGTATCTTCCAGGCGGGCTTCCTGTAAACTGTACTCAGCTATGAGATCTTCGTGCTGCTGCTGCCAGTTCAGGCGTATCTGGTCACGATTCCGACAGCGCTCAGGACTGCCGGGCTTTATTGTTAATACCAATAAAAGGCCCAACGCCACGGCGATACTTGTGGTGGCAATATAAAACACCAGGGTTTTCCATCCAATTTTCCAAAGCTCGCCGGTATGACCCAATGAGGTAATAGCCGAAAGAATCGAAAAGAATATCAACGGCGCTACAACCATCTTGAGCGCCCCTATAAATATAGTTTTACCAAACAGATCCAGAATCTCTATAATCCCCCCTTTAAGCTCGGTATCCATCCATTCACTTAAACCGATCCCGACCAACGCCCCGGCCAGGATGCCGGCGAAGATTAACCAATGCAGCCCGGACTTCATGAATCCTCCTCAATGGTATTTGGATCAGCCGTTGCCGGGGTGATTGCTGCCGGGCCTTCCTGCAGAACCAATGATTCGATCCTGTCATAACTATGATATTCTTCAAATATACTTTTAATGATACCCCTGGAATCAATACATACCGTCGCGGGAAAAGAATACATACTCTCATAAGGCTCTGGCAACGTATAATCCTCTTCATCTTCATCGTTCTCTTTATTTATAGAAACCAGAGGATAATTAATCCCCAGCAGATGCCCTACTCCCTGAGTTTCATCTGCCAAAGACCATCTGTCCAGACCTATGATCACTAACTCCTCCTCAGGATAATTGTCTCGCAGTTTTATAAAATGAGGCACAGCGTCCCGGCTGCGCAAATCCCAGGGAGCCCAGAAATTCAATATGACCTGCCTGCCTTTAAGGTCTGAGATCCTGAAGCTATTCCCCTCCACATCCGTCATCTCAAAATCGGGCGCCGGCTGATTGACCCATTCAATGTTGCCCGTATCATCCATATAGTCTCCATCCGCCTCGAATTCATCAAGGGCCCCGGCCCCCTCCAGATAGACGCCATAAAAAAGCAATGCAAATACACAACTGCACAATATTCCTGTTATAGACAGGACGATTCCCCAGCCGGCCATTTTCTTCCCGGGGCCATCTCCGGCCAGACACGCTATCCCCAGGATCACGCCCAGGACACCAAAAAACAATCCGGTCACCACTATAGACACGGCTATGGCCGTGATCCCCAATACCAGGGCTGCCACGGCCAGGCCGATTTCAGGCTCCTGCTTTTTCGGACTCATTTGAGTCGGCGTGGCCCATACATTCGTCATCGAATCATTCATAATCTTACTCCACAATTCAAACTGGTTTATTGACAACTGTTTTCCTACTTAACCGCAAGTTTTTTACTGGCCCCGTACCCCATATAAATAAAATACAAGGCCATAACATGAAAAATCAGGGTAAATAAAAGACTGGAACCTCCTTCCGATATCGGTATCAGCAGCACCAGTAAAACTATCAGCAGGGTGTCCAATCCGTAAAGTACCATGCCTGCTATAAAAGCCCATTTGTGTCCTTTACGGGCAAAGATACCAAAGATGATAAAACATCCCGCCAGTGTCACATCAAATATAAAAGCGATAATCATGGCAATCGGCCCCAGTTCCGCGGCAATGGAATCAATAATGATAGTTATGGTCAGACCGACAATAAAAGACAGCTCGCTGCCGGCAATCATTAATACAGTGTTCACCAGGCTCAGGGCCGCAATCCAATAAAACCAGGCCGTTCCGCCGGTAAACATCTTATGCAGTTTCTCATAGTCCTCTTCAAACCCGGACCGAACAGATGTCCTGGTTGTCTGTTCAGAAACAGCATCTGCATTTTGAAGCGAGACCGTACTCCGGCACTCATTATTATCCTCAAAACGTTGGTCAGAATCCATTTTGATCTCCTTAAAATAGTCATCCACACGAATATAACTTTAACAGATATAATTAATTACGTACTAATATGAACTTTCCCATACGCCAGAGAACAAGTGTCCGTCAAATTCTCCCGCTATTTCATATAATGATAAATCCTTTACAAGTCTTAAGTATAAAAGGGAGATAGTATGACCACAAGTAATAAATTTCAGATTTTTTGAAGTCATTATTGTGTTCTTATCTGCATGGCTGTTGCAGGCATACCTAAAACTCCCCATCGGTCGAGGGCCATCAGAGCAAACACCTATATTCGTATATTTTCAATTGACTTTGAACATACACCCTTTAAAATAAGGACTAAAACAGATTATCAGGAGAAAGCAATAATGCCGGATGTTGAAAAAGTGTTAGTAGTTAATCGCAGTGTATTTGAAGAACTGGGCGAATTCCAGGGAGTCCGCTTTGATGTGGAGCGTTATCTGGAAAGGTTACTGGATGGATCTGTCCTGCAATTCATCGACCGGCCCGTGGCAGAACAGAACCCACAGCATAAACAACTGATTCCTTATGTCATCATGGCCCATGAAGACACATTTCTGTGCTACGTCCGCGGCAAGCGCGCCGGCGAACAGCGCCTGATGGAAAAAACTTCAATCGGCATCGGCGGACACATCAACCCAATCGATGAAATGCCGCTGCTCGGTGACGATCAGGACATGTATGAAAACGCCGTCATGCGCGAAGTGGCGGAAGAAGTCGAAGTGGATACCTCATACCGGGAAACCATCGCCGGACTGATCAATGATGACTCCAATGCCGTCGGTCAGGTGCACCTGGGTGTGATCCACATCTGGCAGCTTGATAAACCTCAGGTGACCAAACGCGAACAGATGATCTGTCAGCTCAACTTTATGACCATCCCCGAGCTCCAGCAAATTCGCGACAAAATGGAAACCTGGTCCCAATTGTGCCTGGATAACCTGGAATCCCTCATCCAGAAATGCGGCATCTGACCATCAGGGTACTGCCGCCAGCCAGTTCCGGGCCATGATCCGCAAATCGTCCAGCGTGACATCACCTCCGGTATTAATGTCGGCTTTATCACACCAATTGTTACCCCCATCGCAGGGACTATCCAGCCACCAGCCCGCCAGAATACCAAAATCAACCAGGTTAATTACACAGTCCCCACTGCAATCGCCCAGGAAGGCCAGGTCAAACTCATACGCGCCCACATCCACGATAGCATCCTCATCACAGTCACCGTCCACAATGCGGTCATGGCCGGCCAGGTCCGTATCCGGCAGCGGATCCATCTCCGGCGTCTGGCCATCGGTATCCGCATCGTTATAACCCCCGTCAATACAGAGAGAACCGGGACGCAGCCGCAGATCACCAAAATCATCATTGGCGCTTTCATCCTCAGGGGTATTGGGATCATCGCCCCACCCGTCACCGCCATCATCCGAATCACGCATAAACAAAGGACCCCAGATAGGATCAAGGCAGAGATTATGATCGTTGGGATCGTCGCAATAAATCCAGGTATCCTGAAAAATACAGTATGTAATCGTGGGGTCCATTTCGTCCCAGACGGAAATCTGATAAGAACTTTCACTGTTGCCCCAGAAAACACAATTAGTCATGGTCAGGCTGCTGTCTAATACTATTGTTAGTCCACCGACATGACCAGGATAAAAATTGCCGCTAAAGGTGCAGTTCGTCACCGTCACATCACTGTTCCAGCCATACAGCCCGCCTCCTCGATTACCGCTGAAGGAACAGTTGGTCACCGTCCCTGTGCTGAACGCGAAGCCTATACCCCCCTTACCGGGGAAATAAGCAGCAATATTGCCATTGAAAATACAGGAGTCAACAACCACCTTACTATACAAGTTTTCTATCCCGCCGTCTGAAGAGGCTATGTTGCCAATGAACATACAATGACTGATTATCGGATTGCTCTCATAGTTGTACATTCCGCCACCACGATAGATAGCCCGGTTATTAACAAAATTACAATACAATATCGTCGGACCACCGTTTTTGTTATATATCCCACCGCCATAACGATGTTCGTTCGTGCTATTGGCATGTCCGGCTGTGATGGTAAAACCTTCCAGCAGGGCCGAGGCGTCCGTATCAGAACCAATCACGATGTGGTAACTGTTCTCATCTCTGGAACACGGATCACAAGGATCATCGTTGTTGGCATAATCACCGCTTAAAATGCACTCAAAAGCCTCTATGTCGCGATCATTCGGACTGCCGCCACCGCCCCATCCGCGATACCCGCCTCGGATCGCCAGGTTGTTTTGCAGCACAAACGAGGCCTCCCGGTCCGTGGGAGTGACGTATCCCCCTTCACTCTGATCCGGATAATAGGTACCCCCTCCTACGTGAATCTCGCCCCGGTTGCTTAAGGGATCGCCGGATGCGTAGATCGCATCCTGAAGATACCTGTACGCCGTGGCCCAACTGCCCCCGTCACCTCCGGCCGGAGCGTTATCATCCACATATATCACACTTAGCTCGTACGCCCCCATGTCCACCACCGGCGGCCCGATGGTTCCGGGGTTGCCCGTATCCGGATCAACCACCGGATCATCCGCCCGGCGAACGTTAAAGCCCCGATCGTACGGGATAATCTCACTCGTGTCTTCATCGCCATCCACATCCACTATATCAGGCGGCAGGGCATCGTTATTGCCTGCATCAATGCAGGGTGAGGGCGATTCAATATGCACATCAAAACCGCTAAACCCGGGATTGCTGCTGATATTTCCGACGCCGGGGTAACTGCCCTGCACGCAACTATATGTCACATTCGGATCCGCGGTATCGTAGTAGTTATAAATCTCGTCCCCGATGCTGCCCCAGATAATGCAGTTGGTAATGACAGGATCACACTCCCGGTTATAAATCCCGCCACCGTCCCCTTCATAGGTTGCTGCGTTTCCCAGGAAGGTGCAGTTGATTACATCCACGGACGCGCTGTTCTGGTTGAATAATCCACCGCCGTAACCGGCCGAGTTACTTCGGAAGACGCTGTTGACAATCGTCAAATGTCCATATTGATCGGCTATCCCGCCGCCACAACTATAAGTATATTCAAAGTTTGAATTACTTTGGAAGGTACAATTGACAACCCTGCTCGTGCCTTTGTTGTACAATCCTCCGCCATGGTAGTGGGCCGAGTTTCCCGTAAAGACACAGCCCACCAGGTCCGCGTCGCTGTAGGCCAGGTTACAGAAACCACCGCCAGCCTGGTAAAGGGTTGAGTTTCCTGTGAAGGTACAATCGATCACCGTTGCGCTACTCCGGTCGTTAAGGATACCGCCGCCATAGCCGTATGCGGAATTGTCGACGAAAGTACAATCGGTCAGATGCGAATCGCAATAAATATTATAGAGTCCTCCACCCTCCGAGGTGCTCGAATTTCCCTCAAAGACGCAGTCCATCAGGGTTGAACGGTTGCCCCCCATCGGATCATGATATGAGTCATTGTACATCCCTCCGCCAAATGCGGCTATATTATCACTGAGTGTGCAATGGATTAGTTCCGGACTTCCGTCTTCACTGTGCATTCCGCCGCCGGTGTATGTGGCCCAGTTCCCCGTGAACGTACAGTCACTCAGGACGGAATCGCAGGAGTACTCGTCCAGACCGCCTCCATGGGCGTAATAACCGTCAGCCCAGTTCCCGCTGAACGTACAGTTGCTCAGGATCGTGTCACTGTCCTCGTTGTGTATCCCGCCGCCGTAGCAAAGATAGCCCTCCACCCAGTTCTCCGTAAACCAACAATCGGTCAACTCCGGATCACTATGATCATTGTACATCCCGCCCCCACTATAGGGTCCATAAATACCCAGATCTCCAATCACCGAGTTCGAAATAAATTTACATTCGATCAGGGTCGGACTGCCCCCGCTGCTGTACATGCCACCGCCAAATGTGTCCGCCGAATTATCGATGAAGATACAGTTGGCCAGCGTGGGACTGCTGTCCATATTTAGCATACCTCCGCCTCGGTCATCCGGCGCGACTTCTCCATGAGCATGGCCTCCGGTGATGGTAAATCCCGCAATAACGGTATTGGGTTCTTCACCATTGACACATTGGATGACGTGAAAGTGGCCGGTACCGTCGATAATGGTATCTTCCGGGTACGGGGAGACACTTCGTAAATGGACCGCCTTACCCAGCAAGTCAATGGCCTCGTAGTAGGTATTGGGATCCACCTGAATAATATCCCCATTACCCGCGACGTTGATAGCGTCCTGGATCGTTGGTTGTTCAGCCGGCACCAGAATAGTGTCGGCCCCCAGAGAGGAAACCAGAAGCAAGACAAATTCCACTGATACCTTAAAAACAAACCTTAATTGTAGTATATCGTGTGCCATTCTTTTCTCCTGATGCCACCGTCAAAAGTGGATATTGGCATTTAAAATCGTTGTTTT
>JAFGHE010000289.1 GCA_016930295.1 Sedimentisphaerales bacterium | reverse complement strand
GGCCGTTCGTCTCGCCGCCGGCCAACCTCGCCATCGAGTTCCCCGGCGTTACCATCCTCGACAAACAATCCTGCAGCGCCTGCCAGTCAACCCTCATGCTCTTCCTGCAGCGCTACGGCGAACAACTCGTACAAAACAATGACCAAAAATTAAATATCGCCATGGGCAAAGGCCACAAGGAACTGCCCGTCGACACCCTCTGCATCGGCAACTGCACCGCTAAATTCAAATACCACCGCCCCTTCATCTCCGGCTGCCCACCCGTCGCCAGCGAAATCCTCAACGTCTATAACGAATATTTTAAATAAAAACATGGTATAGTAAGTGAAGTGAAAGAGTAAGGAATACTAACTTTTTGTGCCTTTTGTGCTTTTTCGTGGCCCAAAAAAATCCTGTTTATCCTGCTGCTTTGAGTCCCGATTCATCGGGGTTAATCCTGCCAAAAAACTCTCTGTGGCCTCTGTGGAAAAATCAATGCCTAATCCTTGCGCTGGGACTGGATGACGGACTCGTATTCAAGCTGAAACAGGGCCTTGTGCATGGCCTCTTCCTCAGCCAGGGTCAATAACAAATCCCGGCACTCGTCATTATCCGCCTGCTGCGCAAGTTCTACATACCGGCGAAACGAGTCGCTCTCTTTGTTCATGCCCATTTTCAGGAGTTTCTGGTAATCTTTATATGCGTCCGGCCCCAGATATATCTTTTCGCCATCCCTGAGGTTCTCCGGATGAACCGCATCCTTCATCACGTACCCCAGCTTCATGGCCTCCAGCTCTAATTTACTTCTATGGTCCATCTCTTCCCGGGCCAACCGGTTCAGGATATCACCTATGGTGGGATTGTCCACTCGTTCGGCCAGTGAAATATAAAACTCGTACGCCTCCACCTCCTTGCCTATGGCAAATTTGAGAATATCCAGATCCGTCTTTAACTTACACATGGCCTTCTTTCAATCAAGTTAAATTTACAAAATTATCACAGCCACTCTTTGCCCAAAAACCCATTATATCACCCTCAAACCCCACGTCAAGGGAATTTCATATTTCCTACGTTACTCAAATTGTCCGCATCTGCCCGCCTGTTCTGTATACTTTAGTATGACTCTTGACAGCTAATATAATCCCGACTAAAATTACAGCCATCGAAAGGAGCCTGTTATGTTTTTTAAGCGTTCTCAAGGGAAAAATCCGTCATCGACCAAAGTGAAGAAATGTTCCACCTGGAAAAAACGCCTGCTTAAACTTTTTCTGGTCCTGATTATCCTGCTGGCGGTCCTGGGCCTCTGGACCATCAACTGGTGGCGCAGCCTGGCCACCGTAGAAAAACTGGATAACTACCCACTCTACGTCATGCGCTATTACGGCGACTACGGCTTCAAGGATTTCCAGTCCGGCCTGGGCGTGGACGGGATCTATAAATGGGGCTTTGAGCAACTCTATCCCCCAGAGGATCAGGCCTCTCTCGATGCGCACAATAACGCCTGGGCCTGCTCCTGTTTTGCCGCATTAAGTTCTGAATCAGACAAAGTTTTCGGGCGCAATTTCGACTGGTCCACCAAGGCCGCCCTGCTGCTGTTTACCGACCCGTCCGACGGCTACGCGTCCGTATCCATGGTAGATACCACCTACCTGGGCCATACCGGCGGGGATTTAGAATGGTGGGAAATACTGTTTTGTCTGGGCGCACCCTACATCCCCTTCGACGGCATGAACGAGTGCGGACTCGCGGTCGGTATCATGGCCATCCCTCACGCCGACGGCGGCAGCGATCCCCAAAAAGAAACCATAGGAACCCTGGGCGCTATCCGCCTGCTCCTGGACCATGCCGCCAATGTTGACCAGGCCGTCACCCTGCTGCAAAAATACAACCTCACCTTTGAACGCGGACCCACCGTCCACTACATGATCAGCGACGCGACCGGCAAATCCGTGATCGTGGAATTCCTCTCCGGCAAACCCGAAATTATCCCCAACACCCAACCCTGGCAGGTCTCCACCAATTTCATCTTCACCGATAAAAGCCCGGACCAGATATTGGCTTCCTGCCCCAGATACCAGCACGCCTGGCAGAGACTGCAACAATCAAAAGGACAACTAAACCCGAAAGAAGCTATGTCGCTTCTCAATGAAGTATCCCAGGACTGTACCGCCTGGTCCATCGTTTACGGCCTCTCCAACGGCGACATCAGCGTAGCCGCCGGCAAAAACTACCACCAAACCCATAACTACCATCTCAATATGAAAAATGAATCCGTAATTGAACCGTAAACTAACAGGAATAATATTATGACAACAGGACAAAAGATATATACAGCCCTGACTATTTTGTGTGCAATTGTAGCTTTATTCGTAGCAGGCTTTCTTTATTTAATGACACCTGATACTAAACCAGATACGGTCCCCTTATACAAATGGATGACTTTTAATTTTGGATTAATTTCATGTGTCCTGTTTACCACCTCATTGATTAATCTGATAAAAAATGAATTACTCCTGATATCAACTATCGTCCAATGCGGTTTTATGTTAATAACGGGCTACGCTGCCCCCCTAGCGATATTTGGCATCATACTTCTGGTAAGAAAACATAAAAAAGGCAAACAAGAAATACAAACGCCAAACCCCGCTTCAGAATAACCAAATCATGCGAGATAAGAAGTAATTGACACTGCCTTTCTGTATCTCTCTATGACTGCCGCGGCAAAAATATCTGTGCCCTTTCACGTTAATCCGCGTCTATTTCTCCTCCTCGCCAAAGACAATCGCCTCGAACACCTGAAACGTTGCCCCCTCCTTCCAGTCGTCCTTTTCCAGGCCGGCTTTCTGGGTCAGGTGACTTAGCGTCTCTTCGAGGTTCCAGCCCTGTTCCGGCGCCACCTGGGGCAGGTACACGGCCCGACGCCCGGATTTATTTAATACGATCCCGTGCTTGCCGATGACAATATCGTTATACCCGGCCACCTCTTCCGGCACGGTCAGGACCGAAATCTCGTAGGTCAACTCCGCGCACTCTTCCTGCGTGACCGGCCGGAACCGCCGGTCGGCCAACCCCGCCTTGCCGGCATTGACCAGCACCGAATTATAAAGCGGCTGCGCAGGAAATATCTCACCGATACACCCGCGCAGCATGTGGTCCTTCTCCAGCGTCACAAACGTGGCACGCACCTGCTTCATGGCCGGGCTGATCGCCACTCCCAACGCCTCCGGCGCGGCAACCTTCTGGTTCTTGATATAATACTCCAGCGACCCGCGCGCCAGCTTGAGCAGTTGCTCTTTATCATGGTCACCCAGCTCGGCCGATCCACTCTCCGGCGCCTCGCCCGACGCCTTGCGCCACCTGCCCGTGAACGCCACCGCCAGATAACTCACCGAATTGGTATAATCCCCCGTAATATGCCCCGACGTGTCATACTTGACCAGCGTCGCCTTGCTATCCGGCGCCAGCATGCTCAATACAATCGCTATCGGCATCTCGCCGCAGATGTGGTTCTTTTTAGTATTGCAGTAGTTGACAAACCCGCTCGCATCCCGCTGGGATATAAATTCATACGCGCCCATATCCAGCTCTTTCAGCCGCTCCGGAACATTCTCCTTAAACGGCACATACCCATAGTTGGGCCCGTAATGCGTAAAATCGCTGCTGGCGACAAACAGGGTCTCATCGTCTATCAGCGACAGCAATATCGCCGCCGCCTTATCGACAGTTTCTTTATCCAGTTGCCCGGCCACAATCGGAATCAGCCGAAAATCCGTCAGACGGTATTGCAGCAGGGGCACCTCGATCTGTACGCTGTGCTCCGTCTCGTGTACCATGGGAATCGTCTGGAAAATTTCGTACTGCCTGAGCTTGGCGATAAATTCATGGTCCAGTTCCACCTCACCCAGCGGGCTGCCATAATGCGTCACACCCGGCACACTGAGAAAATTATCCATCGGTACTCGATGGCTGGGCCCCATGACAATCACCCGCTTATAATGCTTCGGTTTCAACGCCTGGATCCCGGCCATGGCCGTCACACCGGAAAACCGATACCCCGCATGCGGCAGGATAAACGCAATGATATCATCCAGCTTTTCCGTTTGGGCCTTATCCTGAAAATCCTCCAACTGCCTGCGCAGGGCCTGCTCGCTGCCTTCATACCAACTGCCCGCCAGCGCGGAATACAAAACCTTTTTCGACACTTGCTTTTCATTGGCATCCTTTGTTTTTTCTTTTGTCTTATTCATCTCCGTCTCACTCCCACAACTTCCCGCCATTATCAGTGAAAGTAATAAAACACTCACCATCCCTATTCTGTATTTTCTTTTCATTACCCTCTCCAGATACCTGTTTCTTTAACCTCTTTTTCATTCAAGGGAACCACTATCCCGGGGAATCCGGCTTTACTCGCCCGGGTAATTCTCTCCGGCACGATTTTCTTTATCGCCAGCCGGCCCTGCCCTGCCAAAACCAGGACGCCGGCCGTTACTTTCTTTAAAAACGAACGCCGTTTCACTGCCATACTCCCGCAATGCCATGCTGACAAACCTGGCACCGATTATCCTTTACATCATTTTTAGTAATCTGGTACCCTTTTCTTACAATCAGTTCCGTCCCGCACCCCGGACAATAGGTGTTCTGCCCTTCCGGTGAAAGAATATTGCCAATATAGACATAGTCCAATCCCTCACCTTTAGCGATAAGCCGTGCTTTTTCCAGGGTTTGCCCCGGGGTGGCCGGCAGGTTGCGTAATTCATGACGCGGACTGAAACGCGAAAAATGCAACGGCGTATCCCGCCCCATATTCTCCTTCACCCAGCGAGACAGTTGCGTGAGCTCCTCATCACTGTCATTGAGCGTCGGAATGACCAGATTCGTCACTTCCACCCAGACCCCCATGGCCTTGGCCTGCACCAGGGCCTGCTGCACCGGCTTGAGCGTCGCCTGACAGATATCACGATAGAAAACATCAGAAATGCTTTTCAGATCGATATTGGCCGCGTCCACCCACTCCAGCAGCTTCTGCCACGGCTCCGGATTAATATACCCCGCAGTCACCAGCACATTACGCAGCCCCGCCGCCCGCGCCAGACGCGCTGTATCCAGCGTATATTCATAATACACAATCGGATCCGTATAGGTAAACGCCAGCGACGGACATTTGTACCCCTGAGACAGTTGTACCAGTTTCTCCGGCTCCATTTTTATGGCCCGGCTCTCTTCCGGATTCGCCTGCGATATCTCCCAGTTCTGGCAGTTGCGACAGTGCAGATTACATCCCACCGTGGCCACCGAAAGGATATCCGAGCCCGGAAAAAAATGATTCAATGGCTTCTTCTCAATAGGATCGATATGAATCGAACAGGGATAACCATACACAACCGAACACAGACGCCCTTCAATATTCACCCGCACCCGGCACTCACCACTCTGACCCGGCTCCATCACACAGCTCTTCGGACATAATTCACACTGAACCAGCATCGTCACACCTTCATATCGCTCGCTATCTATAGTGTATCACACCCACCCCCAAATTTCCAGCCCCATTTAATCCCCTAAAGTAGCTCAAGCTTCCAGGTTGTAGAAATGGCTCTCAAGCATCTTGCTTGAGATTATTCCCAATATGCATACTTTCTAATAAAACAAGGAAAACCATGCTAAACATTCCGTCGCAGAAAACGCACTAAGGGTTCACGCTTCAGCGTGTAAATTCTTCCTCGCCCTCTTACCATGTAGCACGGCCGTGTCGGCCGTGCTAACCGCTTACAGCGTGCCTCGCTGGGTGGCAGCCTCAAGCCCGCCTCTGGCGGATTGGGGATGGGGAAACTTCAACGTCCTCCAGTTCTAACTACTATTCATCCGTCCGAAAGGATGAAGCCGGCAGCCCTTCCTTATTATACAGATTGGCCCCCTCAGGATTATCCGCCCACGCATACCGAACCGCCACCGGATCGGGTACCTCATCGCTCCAGACCACCACTTTATCACCCTTAATTTTCGCCCGGGCCCAGACAAACTTCTTATCCGCACCGGCAATGGCAAAATGCTTGAGTTCGCCGCCCCCTTGTGCCACCAGCCCGCTGCCGGTATGAGTAAAGGCGAGTATGATTTTATTCCCATCAATTTCCATAGACTCATACATCGGACCGGAATACACCACCTCATTATCACCGTAAGCCACCTTCTGCGCCGCCAGCGCCAGGCGCTTGCCTACATCTGCCTTGTTTAAAGGATGAATGTCATTCCATTCACCAATATCAGTGATAACCGCCATCCCGGTATTCGCCACGGCCAGTGTCCTGCGCTGTGCCTCTCTAAGCTCGGCCCAGTTACTTTGCGAAGGCTGGTCCTTGGCCGCCATGAAATTGGCGAGCTGGACATAAAGGAAGGGGAAATCCCCCTGCTCCCATTGACTGCGCCAGTCGGCGATTAACGCCGGAAACAGCCGGTAGTATTCACGGGGCCGGCCGGTATTGGATTCACCCTGATACCAGATCACGCCTTTAATACTATAATTCAACAGCGGCGCAATCATCCCGTTATACAGCCCCAACGGCTTGTACTGAATAAAGGTAGTACCCGGCAAAGGGTTCATGGTGGCGCCCAGTTTATAGTGCCACTGACCCTTTAGATCAATTGTCTGCTCCCGGCCTATCAGCTCGTAGGGCTTGTTCTCAACAAACCCGCCCCGCCCTGAGTTGCTGATCACCCTTACCACAATGATATTTTTCCCCGCCTTAAGCAGATCGCCGGGCACCTGATAATTTCTCGGAGGATATTGATACGAGGTGGTACCCACCAATTCGCCATTGATATACGCCCGGTCCGCGTCCACTATCGCGCCCAGTACCAGGCGGGCAGGCTGACCTGCCATGCTCGCGGGCGCCTCGATCTCTTTCCGGAACCAGACCACCCCGTTCACCGGCCCCAGGCCCTTGTCCGCCCAGTAGCCCGGCAATTCCATCACCGGCCATGCCGATGCATCGCATGCCGGATCATACCACGGCCTGTCTTTATCCTTCAGCCCTTCGTCACGCTGGTCTAACGTTCTATACCACGCCTGGCTGGCCGCCTCATCCTGATTCTTAATCCTATTAATGTAACTGCTGTCCTTACACCTTTTCGCTTCCGCCAGATACGCTGGAAACTCTTTCAGGGCACCCTCACTCAGCCACGCCTCGGCCGGCGAGCCGCCCACACTGGCATTTATCAGACCGATAGGCGCCTGGTATTTTTCATATAATTCTTTCGCAAAAAAGTAAGCCGTGGCGCTGAATTGAAGCACCGTCTCCGGATTCGCCGCAACCCAGCCGGCACCTGGCACGTCCTGCTGTGGCGTGTTAAAATCATATCGCATGGGAACCAGAAACTGCCGTATCGCCGGGTAATCACATTGAGCAATCTCATCCGCATACCGATACTTCACCCGCTCCATGGGAAGCACCATGTTCGACTGGCCCGAACAGACCCATACATCTCCTATCATGATATCTTCCAGCGTGATATGGTTACTCGCACTGATATCCATCGTGTAAGGACCACCTGCCTGCAAACCGGAAAGGATAATCGCCCAGCGTCCATCCGCCCCGGCCCTGCGCTGATACACCTTATCCTGAAACTCCAACGTCACCTCTTCCCCGGCCTCCGCCCAGCCCCAGACCATCACCCGCGCTTCCCGCTGTAACACCATCCCGTCACTAACCAGACGCGGCAGACGCACCTGCCCAAACCCGGCCGGAACAACCACCAATACACTCAAACAAAACGCCATAAATAGCTTCTTGATAATCTTCACTCATAAACTCCTCTAAAACATCACTTCCATAAAAATCGCTAACAACAATTAAAACCAGTCACCCCCATTATAACATATCCCACCACCCCTTCAACCCTCAACTGTCCCAATCAAGGATGGCGTGCCTACATCCGCCTCAGGCGGATTTAGGTATATTTGACCGTACTTATACGATATAGTCTTCTCGCCCGCTCTCCTGAACTGATTCTTTTCCCTTGAAATTTCATAATATTCCTGGTATAATACAATCCGTTTTGTAAGGAGCGCAAAACATGGAGTCAAAAACACCTCTTATTGGATTTCTGGTTATCATTATTTGTTTTTTTACATGGACTTACGGTGCAACCATCACACCTTCACCCTACTGGAAAAACCAGATCACCCTGCCCGGCGACCCTTTCATTTCCCCGGGCGCCTCCGATGCCGACCCCGGCTGGGTAAAATTCACCACCCTGATATTACCCGATTACGACCCGAACCTCATCTATTATCAGGACAGCATCGCTTATCCATTCCACTATCACTTCGCCACCGAAAGGCTCGACCCGTTCCTCGGCATGAGTGTACCTGAATTCTTCCAGATCGCTCTTTATGAAACGGGCCAACAGGCTTCTATGGGGGCCGTTATTACCCCTTATAACCCCGCGGTCCTGGAATACGGTATCCAGTTTGTGCGACTCGATCCCTATCCCAAAGAACAGATCGTGGACATGTTCAACCTTGTTAAAACAACCATCACTCCGCCCGGTTATAGCGCCTACTACTTCCCCACCTACGAACAATACGCCGAAGCGGACGCCAACCG
>JAFGHE010000288.1 GCA_016930295.1 Sedimentisphaerales bacterium | reverse complement strand
TCTGCAGGCAGAGGAGCCGAAGGGTTTTGGGATAGTAAAAATAATCTCTTGCTACCTATATGAATTCATCATAAAATATTGAGGTTGGAAACATATTAAAAAGTAGTAGTTGGTAATATACAGGGAGAATAAAATGAAACGAAAAGTCTTGATAGGGGCGGTTACGATTATAATTCTATTCATATGGTGGTCTCAGAAAACACGCTATGGTGACCTGGATGTGAAGCGGGGGATAGATCTTTACGCGGAAGGAAAATATGTGGAAGCCATTCCTTTACTTGAAGGGGCTTTAAATAAACCCCTGCGTGTTTATAAAACATACGATGTCTATAACTTTATTGGGGGTTGTTACTTTGATTTGGGTATGTTAGAAGAAGGGGTGCAGGCGTATACAAAATCTTTAGAGGAGAAGTATGATCAGCATAACATCTGGGTTAATAAGGGTGTTGCCCTTCGACAAATGGACCGAATCGAAGAAGCGGAGGCGTGTTATCAGCAGGCCCTGGAAATAAAACCCGACTATGCTGAGCTCCATTCAAGCCTTGGCTCCCTATACATTATAAAAGGCCGGCCCCAAAAAGCTGTTATGCACTTTGACAGAGCGATAGAGTTGGACCCGTCTCTGGCGACGGCTCATGGCAACTATGCTATGGCTTTGGCTATGCTTGGTGATTACTCCAGAGCCGATATCGAATTGCGAAAGGCAGCCCGGCTTGGTTATGCAGAAGATAGTGTTCTCTATATGCGGGAACGAATAAATGCGATGCGTGAGAATCTTGTAGATCCAAATAATGCTGAAATATACTGCCTGGAATCCGAAATAGCCGACAGTAATTCCCCTGCAAGCCCGTAACCGCGGGGCTTGCAGAATAATAAAACTAGCAGTCAAGCAGAACGCTTGATTAATTTAAACGGTCCTTCGGTTCGCCTTGACATTTCCCCTGATAATAACTTTATCATTCATGGCGGCTCCGGCCGAACGGGAAAATCAAGCCTCAAGGGCATGGGCGCTTTAAAAACAGATTTTACGCTTGTAATGCAATTTTGAATGTGTTATAAGGTAAATTGGACATTTGAGAGATGGATATGTGTTGTTATCTTGAAGGAGCCGATCATGCCAAAACAATCAGGCAATATAAACAGGCGTTCATTTATAAAAGCAGGTTCGGCAGTTTCTGTGGCGATGGGGCTGATGTCTGGCTCGGTTATTGGCGCAGACAATAAAAGCAACCCCAGCCGGAGAGGGAGTGTTGTGAAAAACGCAAGGATACAACAATCGGTCAGCCAGTGGTGTTATGGATGGCTGGGCATGGAAGAATTAGCGGCATTTTGTGCCGAAATAGGGTTAGGGGCCATAGATCTTCTTGATACAGAACACTGGCCGGTCCTGAAAAAACACGGGCTGGTCTGTTCGATGTCAAATAGCCACGGCATCGCGAAAGGGCTTAATCGTATCGAAAACCACAGCGAGTGTCTTGCCAAAATACGCAAAAGTATCGAGGAGACTTCCGAGGCGGGATTTCCCAACGTCATCTGTTTTAGCGGCAATCGCGAGGGGTTGGATGATGACGAAGGGCTTAAGAATTGCAAAACGGCACTTAAGCAAATAGTCGGTTTGGCAGAGAAGAAGAATGTTACGATCTGTATGGAACTTCTCAACTCGAAAAGAAACCACAAAGATTATATGTGTGATCGAACGGCCTGGGGTGTAGAACTGGTCAAACAGGTTGGCTCGGATAACTTGAAACTGCTGTATGACATCTATCATATGCAGGTGCAGGAAGGTGATGTAATCGCGACCATAAAGGAAAGTGCCGACTATATTGGTCATTATCACACCGGTGGCGTTCCCGGCCGGCATGAAATCGACGACAGCCAGGAGCTTTATTATCCTGCCATTATGAAAGCTATTCTGGACACCGGCTTCACCGGCTTTGTGGCCCATGAGTTTGTCCCTAAGGAACATACACTCGACACCCTTGCCGAAGCGGTCGGCATATGTGATGTATGATAACTCGTTACTGTTGAAGCTACTCTCAAAAGTCCATTTTACCAATGTAAAACAGGCTTTATGAGCCATCATCAAAGCCTCAAAAACCTTTTGACGCTGGCGTCACTGTTAGGGAACGGACCGGCCCAGTCTCTCTGCTGTCTGCTGAGGCCTGGTGTCTGCGGCTATGACAGCCGCATTTTAAAATCATCATAATTGAATTTTCGCTGGATATGGAAGGTGTTGCCAGTAGAATCGCAGATAACGATATCAGGCAGGGGGATACCGTTGAAGGTGGTGTTTTTGACCATGGTGTAGTGGGCCATGTCGTGGAAGATGAGTCTCTCGCCCGGTTTTAAGGGGTGGTCAAAGGAATAGTCACCGATGACATCACCGGCCAGGCAGGTCCTTCCTGCCAGGCGAAACGTATAAGGCCGTTCACCAGGCTTGCCGGCGCCTTCAATGTTGGGCCGGTAGGGCATTTCCAGCACATCAGGCATATGGGCCGTAGCGGAGGTGTCCAGAATGGCGATATCGATTTGGTTGTGTACTATATCCAGAACCGTGGCGATAAGGTACCCGGTATTAAGCGCCACCGCCTCGCCGGGCTCCAGATATATCTCAACTCCGTAACGGTCCTTAAATCCACTGACCAGTTGGCACAGCAGATCAATATTATAATCATCGCGCGTGATATGATGGCCGCCGCCGAAGTTAAACCATTGCACCTGCTCCAGATAGGGCCCGAAATTTTTCTCCACAGCCGCCAAAGTACGCTCCAGTGCGTCGGAGTTCTGTTCGCAGAGCGTATGAAAATGCAGACCGGTGATTTCGCCCGGCAGTTTCCGGGGCATATCCTGTGCGAGGATGCCCAGGTGAGAGCCGGGAGCACACGGATCATACAGAGCCGCCGGGGCTTCCGAATGTGCCGGATTGATACGTAAACCTAATTGAATACCACGATTTATCACCAGTAGCGTTTTACCAAAACGTTCAAACTGGGCCAGGGAATTGAATATCACATGGTCCGCCAGTTGGCCCAGCGGTTCGATTTCCCTGTCCTGCCAGGCCGGACAGAAAACGTGTACTTCGCCGCCAATCTCCTGAGCGCCCAGCCGGGCCTCGTTAATGCTGCTGGCACACGTGCCATCCAGGTAAGGTTTTATCAGATCAAACACTCCCCACATGGAAAACGCCTTCAGGGCCAGTAGTATCTTGCAGTCACTGCGTCTCTTAACCTGTTGTAACATCTCCAGGTTCCGGCGCAGCAGCGCAGTATCCACCAGATAACACGGACTGGGAACCTGATGAACTATATTATTTAGAGTGGTATCTCTTTCCATGGCAAACCATATTGGTTGAGATCCTGCATAAACGGATCCGGGTCAAATTGTTCCACGTTGAATACGCCATCACCGCGCCAGATATTTTCGAGCATGAGTTTCGCCCCGATCATGGCGGGCACGCCGGTGGTATAGGAAACCGCGTTGGCGCCCACCTCGCGGTAACATTCGGCATGGTCGCAGATATTGTATATCATCATCTTTTTTGTCTGGCCGTTTTTGACACCTTCGAACTGACAGCCGATACAGGTCTTGCCCTGATAGGTAGCCCCCAGCGAGCCGGGGTCAGGCAGCAGGGCCTTGAGGAATTTCAACGGCACAATCTGATGGCCTTCAAACTCGACCGGCTCAATCCCGGTCATGCCCACATTTTGCAGTACCCGCAGATGCGTCAGATATTCATCCCCGAATGTCATCCAGAACCGGATGCGCTTAAGGCCCTTGATATGTTTGACCAGCGATTCTTCCTCCTCGTGATAAAGCAGATACGCCTTGCGCGGCCCGACTTCGGGAAAGTCGATCATTTTGGATTCTGACATCGGCTCTATCTCAATCCATTTGCCGTCCTGCCAGTATTTGCCTTTCTGGGTGATTTCACGGATATTGATCTCCGGGTTGAAATTGGTGGCAAACGCCTTGCCGTGGTCCCCGGCATTGCAGTCCACAATGTCGATGGTGTGAATTTCATCGAAGTGATGCTTGGCCGCATAGGCACAGAATATGTTGGTTACGCCGGGGTCGAATCCGCAGCCCAGCAGGGCCATGATGTTTTTTTGTTTAAACCGGTCATGATAGGCCCACTGCCATTTGTATTCAAATTTGGCCTCGTCCGGCGGTTCGTAATTAGCCGTATCCAGATAATCCACCCCGGTTTCCAGGGCCGCGTTCATCAATGGCAGGTCCTGATAGGGCAGGGCAATATTGAGAATCAAATCCGGCCGAAAATCCTTAATCAACGCCACGGTCCGGGCCACATCATCGGCATCCACCTGCTCCACTCGAATAGGCCGATCCAGGGCATGCGCAATGGCCTGACATTTCGCCACTGTCCGGCTGGCCAGACATATCTCCTCAAACACCTCCGCCACCCCGGCACACTTACGCGCCACCACATTCCCCACCCCCCCGGCGCCAATGATCAACACTCTACTCAATTCCGCGTTCCTTTCATTATATTGTATCTATTGTAAGAACGAAGTAATGAAAATGCCATTCCCGCGAAGGCGGGAATCCAGGAATGAGTAAGGTCGCATTTCCTGAACCTCTGTCTTCGGAGGGATGACATAACAATAACATATACCGGACTATTATACATTACATATTCAGTCAGTTTATATCAAAGGAGCATTATATTGATAAAACAGGTTTTTTGGTATTTTTTCTTTGATTATTTGTTGATTTTTGAGACGATACTTGACTTGACAGGTACCATGAAAGGAAAAATAATGCGATTTACGAAGATGCATGGTATTGGTAATGATTATGTGTATGTCGATTGCTTTGCGCAGGAGGTTTGGGAGCCGCAGCGGCTGGCGCAGGTGGTGAGTGATCGGCATTTTGGGATTGGCTCGGATGGGCTGATTCTGGTGATGCCGTCGGAGCGGGCGGATGTTCGTATGCGCATGTTTAATGCGGATGGATCGGAAGCCCAGATGTGTGGGAACGGCATTCGATGTCTGGCTAAGTTTGCCTATGAGAATGAGTTAGCGCAAGGCAAAGCCCCGACCCAGACTCTCTGTCAGGATTTTTTACGGACATCGTATCCGAGTTCGCAGGACATTCAGGAGATAACGGTTGAGACACTGAGGGGCGTATTGACTTTAAATCTGGCCATCAATGCCGGCCGGGTGGAGCAGGTGTGTGTGGATATGGGTGAACCCATTCTGATGCCGGGGAAGATTCCTGTTGATGTGGTAGGCACCCAGGCAGTGGGTGTGCCGCTGTCTATTGAGGGTCAGAATTTTCTGATGACCTGTGTTTCCATGGGGAATCCGCATGTGGTTTTCTATTGTCCTGAGGTTACGGATATAGAGCTGGAGCGATTGGGACCGGTGATTGAATACCACCGGTTATTCCCACAGCGGGTGAACGTGCATTTTGTGCAAGTTGTTTCGTCCGCAGAAGTTATAATGCGTACCTGGGAGCGGGGCAGCGGGATTACCCTGGCCTGCGGGACCGGGGCCTGTGCGGTATGTGTGGCAGGGGTGCTGGCCAGTAAAACCGGACGCCAGATTCTCGCGCATCTGCCGGGCGGTGACCTGCATCTGCTTTGGCAGCAAGAGGATAACCATGTTTATATGGCAGGACCGGCACAAACGGTATATTCGGGCGACTGGCCGGAAGAATAGTATCCGTAAGTCACGGAAAAAAACATGCTTATGCTTCGCAAAAGCATGCCACCCATGAATTTTTCGGGCAAAAGTAAAAAAAAAATTCAATTCCGTTTCTCATTGGGATTAATTATTTCTTATACTTCAGGTAATCACCTTAACGTGTTGTATATCAATGTGTTATGGGACTTATTAGGAGATTCTATGGACCAACGATTGCAGCGGAAGGTACTATTGACATTCTTATTGACCCTGCCACCAATCTGGGGGCTAAGCTATTTTATTTTCCACGTTTCTACTAATTTTCATCTCATATTCATACTCAATTGCGCCGTTCTTATAGTGAGTTTTCTCATATCCAAATACCTGATGCTCAACCCCTTACATAACCTTGTCCGTAACATGAAAAAACTGCGTTTCGGCAAGCGCATCCGGCTGCTGCCCTCTGACCGTTCGGATGAATTGGGGGACCTGGCCCATGAAATCAACCTGATGTATATCAGTTTAATGCAGTTCCGGGAAGACCTGGCCGAAAACCAGAATCTTATTCAGCGAAAGGTACTCTCACGGACCGCGGATTTGTGTAAAAGCATACGAAAATTGCAGGAAGACTCGCAGACCGATAGTCTTACCGGGCTGGCGAATCGAGGCTATTTTGACAAGCAGTCCTGCGTTCTTTTTGACAACGCGCTGCGCACGAACGGTAACCTGGCCTGCCTGATGATTGATATAGATAACTTCAAGCAGGTCAATGACAATTGGGGACATAAAACCGGCGATGAACTGATTGAATTCCTGGGTAAACTGCTCAAGGCCATTACGCGTGAGGACGATCTAATCGCGCGTTACGGCGGGGATGAGTTCGTGGCCCTGCTGCCGGGCTGTTCCCAAAAGGAAGTTGCCAGAATCGCGGACCGCCTGCGCCTGCACTTTGCCCGGGAGACGCATCAGTTTATGCGTCCCGAACATAAAAAATCCAATCCTGCCGACGAGACAGCAGATTCGGACCGGGATACCGAGCCCCGGCTGAGTATCGGGATTGCGACCTTTCATGATAATCATCCTCTTAACGTCGATCATCTCATGAAGATGGCGGACCAGGCGCTGTATCGGGCCAAGGAAGCGGGGCGTAATTGTGTGGTTACGTATTAGAGGTGAAGCAAAATAGCACACGGATTATACGGATGATACGGATTTTCACGGATTTAAATTGCCACGATTCGGCTGAACTCAAAAGTATAATAGGCATGAAAAAAGTTATGAGTTTGTGGTTGGGAGTTTTTTATGCCACGGAGGTGATAGATTAAGAATTTATCACGCTAAGGCGCAAAGTCGCTAAGGGTAGGGGGGCTGTGTGTCTGGTGCACATCTTTTCGCGTAATAATACCACACCCATTCAACACGCTTGGCACGGCCGACACGGCCGTGGCACATATTATAGATAATACGGCCGGGGGAGATTGTGATGTAAGTTACAGAATCTCTATTTAAAGCTGGTAATATAGTGTAATCCGGATAAAATAGGACAACGTAATTTGAAACTATAGTGTCAGGATGCGCCCGTCAAAAGTGGATATTGGCAATTAAAATCGTTGTTTTTAATACAGAAACAAACGTTCGAAATACTTTTGACGCTGGCGTCTGTCAGGCTTGCCTGGAGGAACCGTATGAGTGCCAAGTTGATTAAGGGCAAAGAGATAGCGGCCCAAATTCGTGAGGAAATAAAAGAACAGGTCCTGGAACTGAAGAAGCTCAAGGGGATTGTGCCGGGGCTGGTGACTATCCTGGTGGGCCAGGACCCGGCCAGCGAGAGTTATGTGCGCGCCAAGCAGAAGACCTCCCATGAACTGGGATTCCATTCGGTCCAGGAGACCCTGCCCGCCGATACCGGCCAGGATGATCTTCTTAAGATGGTCTGGCAATATAACCAGGATGAAAAGATTCACGGTATTTTGGTCCAACTGCCGCTGCCCAGACATATCGACGAGAACAAGGTACTCTACGCCATTGACCCGGACAAGGATGTGGATGGATTTCATCCGGTGAATGTGGGGCGCATGGTGATTGGCGAGCCCGCCTTTCTGCCCTGCACCCCTTACGGCATTCAGCAGATGCTGATACGCTCCGGCGTCCAAACCGAAGGAGCTGAGGTCGTGGTGGTAGGCCGCAGCAACATTGTAGGCAAACCCATCGCCAATATCCTGCTGCAAAAAGCCGCAGGCGCCAATGCCACCGTAACCATCTGCCATACGCGTACCAAAGACATGGCCGCCCATACCAAACGTGCCGATATCCTGATCGTCGCCGCCGGCAAGCCCGGCGCCATTACCGCAGACATGGTAAAACCCGGCGCCGTGGTGATTGATGTAGGCGTAAATGAAATAGGCCGCACCGCAGAAGGCAAACGCATCCTAAAAGGCGACGTCGATTTCGAAGCAGTAAAAGAAATCGCCTCCGCCATCACCCCCGTCCCCGGCGGCGTAGGACCCATGACCATCACCATGCTCATGCTCAATACCCTACAGGCCGCCAAACGCAAGAATTAAAAATCAGTTTTAACCTCCAACCTATCGTAGGGGCGACCCACGTTCTCGCCCAATTCTGCCTTAGCCCTGAAAGAGCGACAGTGTTTAGCCGGGGGTGTAAACCCCCGGACAAAAGAAAACATAATCCAAAAGCCCCAACGGAGCCTGCCCCTGGCTTGAACAGGGGGCGAAAGATTATTTCCCCTGCTCCTCGTCCCGTAGAGCCTGCCCTGAGCGGAGTCGAAGGGGACGACTGATATTTTAGTATTAAAATCCCTTACACCTCCCTTCCTTTCTTCTAATAGTTTGTATCCCTTTCTTTTGCCCGCAACCAAAAACTCTCCCCCTGTTTCAGGGGGAGTACCCGAAGGGGGAGGGGGTAAACCGTCTTTAAAAAAGTAACTATCCCCTTCTCAATACTCAGATATAACTCAAAAACCTATTGGTCCTATTCGTCCTATAGGTCCTATCAATTCTCTATACAAGATTTCACTTTTCACTATTCACTATTAACTTTATGCCCGTCCATCCCGTCCACAAAGTCCACTTCGTCCACCCCGTCCACCAGCTCCGATCCACTCATCCCTTTCATACTTTTCAAACCCTTCACACTCTTCAAACTCTTCACACTTTTCACTATTCACTTTTAACTTTTCACTTTATTGTGCTTTTCCCTTTTATCTTTTCCCTCTTTCCCTTTATGTTCCGATTGACATCAAATTGGAGTTTCATCAAAACAGACACCTACTCATTATCATTATCCTTATCTGGCAACAGGTCAAATCCCTGTACTTTACCCGGCAACTTTTTCTCTTCCGAGGCTAATTTACGCTCCAGCTTTTTGACATCCTCTGCCGGCGGAAGTTCTTCGGGTTTTATATCTCGCTTAAGCAGCAATGTTCTAACCTCTTGATTATTCTTGACATGTTCCCGCGTAATCCCTGTTTCTGTCCTTAAATCATCCCGTTTAATGTTAAAATTGGTAATTTCATTCGCAAAATCTTTGGCCTTGATCGTAATGGGGTAACCAAGGGGTCACACCTACACATTTTACATTTTGGGGTAACCAAGGGGTCACACCTACACATTTTACATTTTGTAATCAGATATTTATATTTCCATTGCTCCTTCCAACAAATCCATAATCAGTGTCCATCAGTGTTAATCCGTGTCTAAAAATCTATCCCATCCCTGGCAAATAAAACCCGCATCCATTCTGCCCGTTATTTTAAACATGACCTCCAATCTACAAAATTCCCTCAAAAAAGTAAACTGATATTTTGCTCTCCTGCTCACCTGCTCTCCTATCTCCTGCTCTAACCCGGGCCTGTCAATTTGATATTTTTCACCTCTGTCCCGTCGTAGTCGTCCCCCTCCGTAGTCCGCCACGGCGGACGGGAAGACGAAGACGGATGAGTTTTTTCGTGGCCATATCTGCCCGTGCGGCATCACACATTCGCGGTTATTCCCGTCCATTCGCGGCTAAAAACCATAACTATAATTAATATAACAACTTATGATCCTAAAAAATATTCGTGTTCATCTGTGTTTACCTGTAGCGAAAAAATAAATTATTTTATATTTTATTTGACTTTTACCAAATATCATGTATAGTATCATATACAGTGTCGGA
>JAFGHE010000034.1 GCA_016930295.1 Sedimentisphaerales bacterium | reverse complement strand
TTACGTAACCAGGGCAGGGATTCCGGAGCCGGCTGGCTGGCTCATGCTCGAATGGGATATAATTATAGAATTTCAGACATTAATTGTGCTTTGGGAATCGAACAACTAAAGCGGATTGACACATTTATTGAAAAGCGTGCTCAGGTGGCTGGTTATTATCAGCAGATTCTCTGTGATGAGCAGCGGGTGATTGTACCGCAGGAATCTGACGGCTGCCGGGTAAGCTGGTTTGTTTTTGTAATTCGTTTGCAGGATGATTTTAGTGCCAGTGACCGGGACCAGATATTGCAGAGGCTGCGCGAAAGAGGTGTACAATGCAGTAACTATTTTACTCCTATACACTTACAGCCATATATGACCGATAGGTTCGGGTATAAAAAGGGCGATTTCCCTATAACCGAAAGAGTAGCGGAGAGAACTATAGCGATGCCTTTTTATAATAATTTGACATATGAAGAGGTGGATATCGTATGTAAAGCTTTAAAATCAGCATTGGATTCATTATCATCGAAATAACCTGATGCCCAACAGGGATTTAAATGGGTACTTTTTGATAAAGTATATTAATAATGTTGTTTTAGCCGATAGACATATTAACTTATTAGTGAACAAGGAGTTATTAACAGTAAAACCATAAGGCAGGATTCGATGAGGAGAAATATAGTACATGAAGGTTCGGGCCAGCTTACTTATGAAATCCGGGAGATAGTGGCCGTGGCCCAGGCCCTGCAAAAGCTGGGCGTGAAGATAACCTGGGAAAATATCGGAGATCCAATCCAGAAAGGCGAGGCCATGCCTTCGTGGATGAAGGAGATTCTGGTCGCGTTGGTCAGGGAAGACAGGACCTATGGTTATGTTTCCACACAGGGTGTGTATGAGACCCGCCAATTTCTGGCTGACCTGGTTAATTCTCGGGATGGCTGCCAGATTACCCTGGATGACATTATATTCTTTAATGGTCTGGGCGACGCGGTGGCGAAGATATTCGGATTTCTCAAGCGTGAGGCACGGGTCATCGGGCCGTCACCGGCCTATTCCACGCATTCTTCGGCTGAGGCGGCTCATTCCGGGTATGAGCATCTGACATACGAATGCTGTCCCAAACGGAATTGGCTGCCGGACCTGGATGACCTGGAAAATAAGATTAAATACAATGATTCGATTGCCGGTATGCTTTTAATAAATCCGGATAATCCAACGGGTTCGGTCTATCCACGGGATTTTCTGGTGAAAATGATTGATATCGCTCGTCGTCATCGGGTATTTGTGGTTAGTGATGAGATATATATCCATATTGTCTATAACGGCGCGCAAACCGTTCATCTCAGTGAAGTGATCGGCGATCTCCCCGGAATTGCGATGCGGGGAATTTCCAAGGAATTTCCCTGGCCGGGTTCCCGCTGTGGGTGGCTGGAAGTATTTAACAAGGATAAGTATCCGGAGTTTGCCCGTTATGTTCGAAGTCTGATCAATGCCAAGATGCTGGAAGTATGTTCAACCAGTTTGCCCCAATATTCCATACCCAAGATTATAGGTGATCCTCGGTATCTGGACCACCTGGAACGTCGGAAGAAACTGTTTGAATCCCGGGTAAACGAAGCGTATGAGATTTTCTCTAAAGTGGAAGGTATCCATGTCACCAGACCTCAGGGCGCGTTCTATATGGCTATTCTGTTTGAAGACAATGTCCTCAATGACCGGCAGACACTGCCTCTTGAAAATTCGGATGTTAAGAAGTTCGTTGAAGCTCATATCCGGGATGTGGAGACCGACAAACGTTTCGTTTATTATCTCCTGGGTGCAACCGGTATCTGCGTGGTGCCTTTAACCGGCTTTTGCTGTAACCGCAAGGGAATTCGTATTACGATGCTCGAATGTGATGACGAAAAGCGGCTTTGGACCTGGCACACGATTGCTGAGAGTATTAAGCACTATTTGCATTCGGCGTAAGGGGGTAACGGGTGAGAGTCAGGTTGTGTCGGGATTGAATGAGAAGATAACATATTCCTTGTTAACGCAGGTCAAGACCCCGGCGCAGTATATTGGGGGGGAGGTTAATCAGATACGCAGGGAGTATCGGGCGGGGGATGTCACGGTTGCCCTGGCATTTCCGGATACGTATGCGATTGGTATGTCTCACCTGGGACTGGGGATTCTTTATACGGCTTTGAACCGGATGGACGGAGTGATTGCCGAGCGGGTGTTTTGTCCGTGGCTGGATGCGGCGGAGATTATGCGCCGGGAAGGAATACCGCTTTTTTCCTGGGAGTCACGAAAGCCGGTCAGGGATTTTGATATTCTGGGCATCAGTTTGCAGCATGAACTGTGTTACAGTAATGTGCTCTATCTGCTGGACCTGGCGGGGATCACTTTTGAGAGTATTGAACGTCACGACGATGAGCCGCTGGTTATGGGTGGAGGGCCGATGGCGGATTGCTGCGAGCCGGTGGCCGACTTTTTCGATCTTATTATCATCGGTGACGGGGAAGAAGCCCTGCCGGCGGTGGTTGAGGCTTATAGAAAGCTGCGGGATGAGAAATGTAAACGCAGAGAAATACTTTTAAATCTGGCCCGGCAGTTTTCCTTTGTTTATGTGCCGCAATTTTATCATTGTGAGTATGGCCATGACGGCCTGTTGACGGTCTGTGAGCCGACCGAACCGGATATCCCCCGATGCGTGCAGCGGGCTCAGGTGAAGGATCTGGATGCCACAGTTTTTCCAACGGCCCCGATTATCCCTTATGCGGAAACGACTCATGAGAGGATAGCCATAGAGATCATGCGAGGGTGTCCGCAACGTTGTGCGTTTTGCCATGCCGGCCATACCAAGGGGCCGGTACGATGCCGTAGCGTGGATAAGATTGTGGAACTGGCCTGGGAGAGCTACCTGAATACCGGTTACGATACTGTGTCGCTGCTGAGCCTTTCTTCCAGTGATTACCCCGGATTGAATGAACTGGTAACACAATTATACCAGCGATTTGCCGGCAGGCATGTAGGTATTTCTCTGCCTTCGCTGCGCGTGGATAAACAGTTGCAGGAAATCCCGTCACAGGTTACGGGTGTACGTCGGGAGGGATTGACTGTAGCGGTGGAGACGGCTAGTGACCGGATCCGCAGGGCGATAGGTAAAAAGGTAACGGATGATGACCTGCTGGCTACCATGCAGGCCGCGTTTGAGGCCGGTTGGCACACGGTCAAATTGTATTTCATGATAGGATTCCCCGGCGAAACACAGGAGGACATCATGGCTATATTGGACCTGGCTGTGCGCATATCGAATCTGAGCCGGGAGGTAACCGCTCGACCGGCCAAGGTCAATGCCGCCATCTCCTGGCTGGTGCCCAAACCCCATACCCCATTTGCCTGGATACCTCAGCAGTCGATGGACTATTTTCAGAATACCAAAGATATGTTGATTCAGGCCAAACGTAATCTGAGGGGCGTACCGATTAAACTTAAATTCCATCACCTGCAGCGATCCATGCTGGAGGGTGTTTTCGCACGGGGCGACCGTCGTTTGAGTCGGGTTATCCTGGCTGCCTACCGGGCCGGCGCTCGATTCGATGCCTGGGATGAATGTTTCGATGTAAATCACTATCTTGAGGCGTTCCGGCAATGCAATCTTGATCCCGCCTTCTACGCCCGGCGCACGCGTACCCAAAACGAAATACTACCCTGGCAACACCTCTCCGGCGACAACCACGATAAACTTTACCAGCGCCTGCAGCGTATAATGAGCATGTTGACAGATGAGAATGAATGATGAATTTAATATTGTTCCATTTAACGAGTGGGTATGCTTATTTTTGGGGGGCGGGATTTATTATTTTGGCCTGTTTTTTATCGGTTATCAAAAGTAATAAATATCTGAAGTCGATAGGGATTGTTTTATCAATTATAGGAGGTCATTATCCAGTAAATATAAAGTTATCTTAATCCCCAAACGTTACTTTGCTTCGGTCCTTTTTGATAATAGGGCAACCGTAGATGGAATTCATTTATCTCAGAAAGGTCACCAGCTTATGGCGGATAGGATTGGGAGTATTTTGGATCAATGTTTTAGATAATACCTTTTAAGCGTTTAGATGGTTTAACTCTTACTGGGTGATATCGAGGATGACGTTTTCGAGGCCGGCGACAACCTGGGCGAAGTGGTTGAATGTGATTTTGTCGATGGTGTCGGTGGGCTGATGATAATGTTCGTAGCGGAAAGGGGCGGTGTCGGTGACCATGAGAGCAGGGTAGCCCTCCTGCCAGAAGGACCAGTGGTCTGACCATCCGATGCCGGTGATAAAGGCCGGGATAGCGCCGCCTACACAAGGAAAATCGGAATGACTCCGGAAGGATTTGACGCATTTCCGGGTGAGGCCGCCGGATGAGACATTGCTGACAAAACCGATGAAATTAC
>JAFGHE010000287.1 GCA_016930295.1 Sedimentisphaerales bacterium | reverse complement strand
TGCCAGCTTTTCACGTAAAGCCGCTACAGTTCCAAAGTTAGGACAATTGATATTCGCTCTTTCCGCTGGTTTTATCGTTGCCGGTATGGTTGTCCAGCGGGTTTTTAATGTACCAATATCTATCTTATTATTTGGTCCGCCTGTTGTGGCAATTTGTGCCTATCTCTATGCCGGCAGTGATTCAGTTCTGACTCCTTTGGCAGAATATCCTCCTGCCTTTATCCTTTCATCAGCACGGATTGCCACTATCTTACCAATACAATTTATTGGGGTAGGCTCTCTCTCCGTTATGACTGGCTACTGGTTAGGAATAAGAGCACGACATATCCACTTCCATTCCAGCCGTTTGGTAAAAGAGAAAAAGAATTAATAAATAAATTTTAAAAAAAATTACTTTTTTTTCCTCTTAGCACGTGACTTTTGCCAAAAGTGTGATAAAATTATAATCAGAGAGAGTAATGGGACAATTTTATTCAGGAAGTCTCAATCTTTCCAGGAACAGGTACGCTTCATTTTAAGGCGAAAAGTCGATGCTTACAAAAGATTCTATCAAGCATCGAGCCATAGTCATGGCAATCAATACCGGCCAGATGCCTGAAGTTGAAATAATCTGGTCATTGCAAAAACAGGCAGGCCAGAGTCAGTGTTTTGGGCAGGACCGGGAGTGTTCGAATAATAAGTGTATATGGTACAGTCAATGTAGAGCGTTGGTTTTTTACGCAGATGCCAGATTACCTGTGGGGGAGGGAGAGAGAGCGCAGGAGCAGTCAGAGGCACAGAAGGGAAAGAGCAGAGACAAGGAGAGAGTTACAAAATTTCAATGTCGTCCCTTCGTTGCGCGTACATCGTTTCCGGCAGGAACGCGCGAGGATATAGCGACACAGTCGTGCAGTTGCTGATCCATAAAAACGATTTACGGACAACGCTCATTCTTACTTGCCGGTTCATGTGAAATGACCCGGCAAGTTTTTTTTTGCGCCTTTTTATTATTGTGAATTCCAGATATACCTTCCCTTGATGAAGCCAGCGTCAAAAGTATCGCGAACGGTTGTTTCCGGGCCTAAAAACAATGGTTTTAATTGCAAATAACCATTTTTGAGGGGGGCATCCTTGATACATACTTCCAAAACGCATCCAGAATGCCTATAGCATACAAATAGCTGGTGAGAAATTCAGGTTAAGAATGAGATCCATTACTCAAAAATAAGCTCGAAGCTGTAAACCCCTTCGTTTAAGTGGCTATTTACCTGGCATGGGGCCTTATGAAATACGGCCTGCATAGCCTTATTTTCCCTTAAAACTTCCGCAGTGAAACCACTGATACCATTTCGTCGGGCAATCGTGATAAGATATTTGAGAAGAAATTTTCCTATATTTCGGTTCTGCCATTCATCACGAACTGTAAAAGCCACTTCAGCCCGGTTGGTCTTGGGGTCCAGATAGTATCTGCCAATGGCTATAATATCCTCACCATGAGCCTCCGGAAGTGTGCCTACTATCGCCACTTCGTTTCGGTGATCCACATATACAAAATCCTGAACCTGCTTACGGGGTATTCGCTTCATTTCCTTCATAAAGCGGTAATAGATAGTCTGTTGAGACAGGGCATAGAACAAGTCTCGCATACGAGGCTCGTCTGTGGGGTGTATAGGTCGGAATGTAACCTGGGTGCCGTCATCCAGTATCATGTATGTGGCAAGTTCCTGTGGGCCGACCGATATTTTACCTTCTACTTCTTTGAGGTCCTTGCGTACATATTTGGCATCAATAGCTTCCTCAAGAAGCTGAACTCGGTAATCGGGGTGGGCAATGCTGATCAGGGCCAGAGACCGTTCCTGAATGCTTTTACCATGGAGATAGGCGACCCCGTATTCTGTAACCACGTAGTGAACATCCCCACGCGTGGTCACTACACCAGTGCCGGGTGTCAGCTTGGACACAATTCTTGATATTTTGCCGTCTCTGGCGGTTGATGGGAGAGCGATAATAGCCTTCCCCCCGGTGGAGCGGGCGGCCCCGCGATTAAAATCAACCTGACCTCCGATTCCTGAAAAGAACCTGGTACCCAGTGAATCAGCACATACCTGGCCGGTTAGATCAACTTCCAGGGCTACATTGATGGCCACCATTTTACTTTGTCGGCCAATGACGAATGGGTCGTTGACATATTCGGTAGGCCTGAATGAAAAAACGGGATTATCATGGATATAATCGTATAGTTTCTGCGTGCCCATACAGAAACTGGCCACAATTTTTTCCCGGTCAATCGATTTGCGTGTTCCTGTTATTACCCCGGATGCGATCATATCGATCATCCGGTCCGTGAACATTTCTGTATGGATTCCCAGTTCGTGTTTATTATTTAAAAATTCCAATACCGATTGGGGTATTTGACCGATACCCAATTCCACGGTCGAGCCGTCTTCAACTAAAGAGGCTACGTGTTCACCAATTTTTCGGGTTTCTTCCGTGGATTCCGGGGGCTGAACCTCAAACAAAGGTCTGTCCACCGGCACCAAAACGTCAATATCATCAATGTTGATAGTACTTTCACCATGGGTATAGGGCATCTGAGGATTGACTTCGGCAATGACTACGGCGGCATTTTCCGCCGCACTTTTTACGATATCAACTGATATTCCCAAACTGCACATCCCGTGTTCGTCAGGTGGGGTTACCTGGATCAACGCGACATCCAGTGGCAATTGCCCGGAACTAAACAGGCGGGGAATATCAGAAAGGAAAATGGGCGTATAGTCTCCTAATCCCTGCTGAATAATATCCCGGACGTTGGCCGCAATAAAAAAACTGTTCACGCGAAAATTATCCACTAATTCATTGACTGCATAGGGGGCCTCACCCAGAGTCAGCAGGTGTACAATTTCGGTATCTGAGAGGTCTTTGGCTCGGGCGACCATGGCCTGTACCAGTTCAACCGGTTGGGCGCATCCGGTTCCAATAAAAATTCTCCGACCGGGCTGGATTTTTTTAACGGCCATCTCGGCAGAGACTACCCTGCTCTTATAATGATCCTTCCAGTTGACATCCATGTTGATATTTTTGTCTTTGTGATTCATATCTTATCCATTCTAACAATAGAAATCCTGTCTTAATATCCCTGGCAGGTGATTTATGACCACCCCATCGCTTTGAGGCAAATCCCTTTATTCCACCAGGACGGGTCCCTGAGATATTCCTTCATAAACATGGCCGCGGCAACCCCGTCGGCAATGGCGGTCGCTAACTGCATGGCGGCGCCCACCCGGCAGTCACCGGCGACAAATACGCCCGGCATCCTGGTACGTAAAAATTCGGGATCGCATTGAATAAAGCCGTTAGCATCCAATGCGATAGTGTCTTTTAAAAAACCGGTATTGGGTATCATTCCCACAAATATAAACACCCCGTCACAGGGCAGGTCCTCTGTTTGTTCCGTTTTAACATTTTTTAGAGTGGCGGATTCCACCTTGTCCGTGCCGTTTATGGAATCCAGAACCGTATCATACCGGATATCTATTATACCTTTTTTGGCTTCTTCCAGCAGTTCTTCCACCAGTACTTTTGTCGCACGAAACTCCTGCCGTCGATGGATCATGGTGATTTTCCGGCAATATTTGCTCAAATGAATCGTATCTTCCACGGCCACATTACCACCTCCTACGGTAATCACGTGTTTATCCCTGAAGAAGGGCGCATCACAGGTTCCGCAGTAACTGACACCCGTGCCGGCCCGGCGGAATTTATCTTCGCCGGGTACCCCAAGATGGCGGTAGTCGCTGCCGGGCGCCAGAATGGCCACACGCGCGAGATAGACATCCTCCTCGGTTGTCACCGCAATGACATTGTTATCTCGTTGTTCCAGATGAGTTACTTCGGCACTGGTTTTAATCTGAGCACCGAATGAACTGACCTGCTCCTTCAAAGTCGAAACCAGGTCGGGACCGCTGATTCGGGTAATGCCGGGATAATTTTCAATACGGTCCGTAAGGTTTATTTGACCTCCGGGAACGAATTTATCCAGTATGACGGTCTGGTATCTGTCCCGTGCAGTATAAAGTGCGGCCCCCAGACCCGCCGGTCCGGCTCCCACAATGACGACGTCTGTCTGAATGTCAGCCATTAGTTGTCTCCGTAATTAAAATGATTATGTAGAGATATACAATAATCGGGATATTAAAAGAATATCCTGGTTAAATTGTTTTCCGATTATCTTCACTATAATTTTTTTGGAACCACTGTTTGATTCGGTTTTTGGATTCAGGAATTATTTTAATGAGTTCCTGAGGAGTCACTCTTTTCATCTGTAAGTCGGTCAGATTATTCTCATTTTTCTGCCAGATAATCTGATGGTCCTCGTCATAATAAATAGTCTGGATTAAATTCGAGGACCATTTTACCTGAATACAATGGCCTGCAGGAAATTTTTCCTGAATCTCATCGGGTATATCACCGCCGGATGTAACCCAGCAATCAATCAAAATATAAGTCTTCTCAAAGAGACTCAAATCCACCATGCTGAACGCTGCGCCGTCATTCAGGTTTTTAGCCTGTCCGACCAGACTGGAAAAAAAGTCCAGGAGGGCGGAGGGAATGAAATTACTGCTATCTTGTATAAATTTAAATTCAGGAATAACCTGGTAACTGTTACTGTAATTTACCAGCCAGGTATCATCATCTGTTTTTTTCTGACTGATTTGTAACCGGTTATTCCCGGACGTAAGTTTATAGGTAAAACGACTTAAATCATTATTAACCAGATACGTGCACTCCAGATCCGTATCATCATGTAACTGTTTGTACAACTCTTTTCCCTGAAAAACGTTATTATCATTGTCCTTTTCCATAACATCCATGGCGATAACGGCATAGCCTGCTATTTGATTGTTTTCTTCAAGCAGATAATAGTTTTTTGAAGATTGGGTAATATAGGCATCCAGCCCATCTTCAACAACCTTGCGAATCAGGGCAGTGGCATTATTTTTTGCTCTGCGATGTCCGGAACGAGCCATGACCAATATCTGAGCTGCAATCAGAGTCGCGGCCAGTATTCCCGCTAAAACTATAGTAGAGGATGCAGTACCCTGATATCGGGATAAGGATTTTTTGTGAAATTCAGATGTTTTGTCAATCGTTTTCCATGGCATAATCGCCATCATAAATTTTGTCAGAGGCAAATGCAAGTCCTGGATAAACCTAACTAAAGAAAATTCTTATAGATTTGTCAGCTCGAAAATAATAATAGGACAACCGAGGACGGCAGAGCTGTAAAACATTAAAATACAACGGTTTATGGCAATCTAAATTCACAGAAGATTTTCCGTTCGGATTATTGTCGGTAGATTTTATAACATATTTTATAGGTCAAAATGGATCAAATGTGTTAAAATGCCTCTTTTGAAATCCCAAGTGGAATCCTTATACGATTTAATGATTATTCATGGAGGATAAGAAAGATGGAACAAAATGATATTAACAGCGGTCAGAGAGCATCCCGGGAGCCTGCGGAATCTGTTGCTCCGCCCTGTCCTATCCCTGTTTATGTACACAGCACTCCTCCTTATGCCGGCAGAAAAGCCGGAAGTTCCCTGTTGATGATAATTCTAAGGTATTTTTTAGCGCTTATAGTTATTGGATCACTCTTTATGAATATTTATCTGGGGATTATTGTCGCGCGCAGCATGCATCAGAACATATATCAGACCGGAGATCCCCGGAATCTCATTGCACTGATCGATCTTCAGGGAACCATCACCATGAAGACGGCCGACCAGATACGCCTGTTATTGAAAAGAGCCCGGGAGAACGATTCAGTGAAGGGAGTCATTCTGGTAGTCAATAGTCCGGGTGGACAGGTAGCGCCTTCCAATATGATTAATAAATATATCAGCGATTTCAAGGAAGACACCGGGAAAAAATTCTATGTATCCATTCAACAGATGGGCGCCAGCGGCGCCTATTGGATTGCCGCGGCGGCGGATAAAATATATGCCCAGACAAATTCCGTGGTGGGTAGTATCGGTGTGATTTATATGAATATAGTGGTAGAAAAAGCGCTCAAGGAAAAACTTTCCGTCGAACCGATTATTATCAAATCAACCCGGTCGGAATTCAAAGACCGCAGTACCCCGTTCCGGATGCCTACCGAAGTGGAAATACAGATGATTACTCAGGAAATCGATACAATTCATGAACGGTTTGTAAAAATTGTCAGTGAAGGCAGGGGATTAACGATGGATGAAACCTGGTCTTTGGCCACCGGTGAAGTTTTTGACGGGCCGAAAGCCAGAGAGAATAAACTGGTCGATGAAGAAGGATTTCTCGAAGATGCTATCCAGGATTTGGCCCGGGAACTTGATATTGAGGATCCCATGATAGTACGCTTTGTTACTCCTCCCACCCTGAAGGAAATGCTTACGGCCGGGGGAAAGGCGCTGGAAAATCCACTTGATATTCAAAAGCAGTTGGATAAATGGGCCATGACCCCCAGAATCCAGGCCATCTGGATGGGACAATAATATTACTATTGGGCTTTATTGAACCACGATAGTGTTTTATTCGTATTTATATATATGGAGCCGTGGTTTGATACAGTGGGTGTAATTACTGTAGTTATTTTATCGGGCCTGCTTGGGTATTTATTCTCCCGCGTTCGTCGGTGGTACTGGTTTTTGGGCAGTATAGTTCCTTTAATCATCCTGCTGACCATGGCACTGCCAAGATATTTTTTTTCGCTTACCTTTATAGAACCGTTCTCATGGCTGGTAATGGGGTGGAGACGTTTTATCATCATTGCTGCTACCGCTCCCATAATCCTGATAACGCCTTTGTCGCGACTGAGTACAACCCGGTTGAAGCTATGGGTCCTGCTGTTTATGTCAATAACGACAATTTATTACGGTATTATGCCGTTTGCCGCACCCATTCTGATTCGTAATGAATTAGAGCAGTTGGAGACCTGTGTTAAAAAAGATGGTGTCTGTATTCAGCAGACCGGATATACCTGTGGTCCGGCTGCGGCGGTCACGGCCCTGAAGCAGATGGGAATTGATGCCCAGGAAGGCCAACTGGCGATATGGGCACGTACCAGCCGGTTTGCCGGCACTCCGGAAGGAGTGCTTTATAAGACCTTACAAAAACATTATGAATCCCAGGGTGTTATCTGCACATATCGGCCGTTTAAAGACATCGAAGAACTGCAGGATGCAGGCCTGACCATCGTGGTTATCAGATATGGAGTATTCATAGATCATTTTATCACGATTCTGGAAGTCAGAGAAAATGACCTGGTGGTCGCTGACCCCCTGCAGGGCAAAACTTATCTGTCACACGACGAATTTAGAAAAAAATGGCGGCATTCGGGTATTGTATTAAAGCGTGTTCCGCCAGGATAACAAAATCAGTCTGAAATTGAATAAGACATGTTTATAAACACTCCAGGCCGGCGGATGAAGCCGCGCTGCGCAGGGATGATATAATTTTATCAGATGGATAGTCCATCAGTTCGGGGAATTCGCCGGCCCGGTAGGCCGGACGGTATTGGGCCATGATGTTGATGGCCGAGCCGGGAGCGTTTTGGGCGACGATTTCGATGACATTTTCACTTTGGGCGATATCGTTGGGCATGACCAGATGACGGATGAGAACACCTTTCGTTGCTATTCCCTGATTATCTGTTTGTAAGGGACCTCTCTGGCGGTACATTTCTCTGAGTGCTTCGGTGGCGAACCTGGGATAATCTTTTACGCCCGAGTATTTCAGCCCGGCATCAGCCCAGGCATATTTAAAATCAGGCATATAAATGTCAATCAATCCTTCCAGAAGTTCAAGCGTTGCAACAGATTCGTAACCTCCGCAATTATAAACGGTTGGGACGGTCAGGCCTTTGGTTCGGGCAATAATAATGGCTTCTGCCACGGCATGGGAGACATGAGTGGGGGTGACGAAGTTGATATTTTCACAGCCGGCTTGAGCCAGTTCCAGGGCTTGAGCTGCTATCTGTTCAGGTGAACAGGCACGGCCGGAACTTCTCTGGCTGATATCATGGTTTTGACAAAAAACGCAGTGGAGATTACATCGGGAAAAGAAAATCGTCCCGCTTCCGCCTGATCCCACTAATACCGACTCTTCGCCAAAATGGCGCATGGCGGATGAGACACTCGCAGTTATCCCGGTTTGGCAAGCCCCGAGCTGACCGGCCGTACGGTCCACACAACAGTCGCGAGGACACATACAACAATGGTCCAACATGGCTTTAAGTTGAATTACATTATCTGGCATGTTAAAGGATTGATTTGTATTCATAAGAGAATTTTTAAACAGTGGACAGGTCGATCAGGTACGCATCCGGTATATGTTCTCTAATAATCATGCCGGTCAGATCGAACCATTTGTGGCAGCGATTAAGGATGATACTGTCACTGGTAGCCACGATTTCCTCTGATAGAGAGAGAATAGAATCCGGATTAGTCACAACTTCCACCTGCCAGTTCCAATGATTTTCGTCAGCCAGTTGATATAACAGGGTCTTTAGCCGCCCGCTGTTGGAGACCGGACTATCCAGGTACCATTGAGCCCCAGTGACATGCAAGAGTACCAGGGTCCGGCCGATCAGGTCCAGGGCCGGCAGGGTTTCCTGAATTTTTCGATACGTGCCATGGATTCCGGCGATATCACGAAAACTGCCATCCCGGGCTTTCAGCACGACCCCACCTGACAGGGCGGTCTCTACAGTGGTAATTATGTTATAACCATCCAGTAACAGCTTTTTACCGGCTACATCAACAGAGTTTGTATTTTTAACCTGTCGAGTATGCAGGTCTTCATCAGAACAGGCACTGCGCATCACCGCCATGCGCTGACGCTGGGACAGGTTAAATCGGTCGCCCACCAGTTTGAGCGAGGATTTCTCGGCATACCCGTTACTGAGCAGCCAGGACAAATCACGGACGGCACGGCGTATTTGTGACAGGGACGATTCGTTAAAATACCGGCCATCCTCCGGATGTTTTCCTCGATGTGTTCGTTTGTCCGGCACAATTTACCTCTTAATTTATCTCATATCAGGCAGCCTGAGGTAATTATTGTAATATCATTCATAAAAAAAGACAGAAGTTTTTCAGAAAAGGAAATTGTAAAACCCGTACCATTCGATTATTATCGTGTTATGCCAAAACGATATATAGATAGAATATTGAGAATTTTAAAACGTCAGGATTATAAGGGACTCAAGCCCAAATCTCTGGGAGAGGCCCTGGGAGTATCCGGTGCAGAGTATGATATATTTGAGCAGGCCCTGACGGAATTGTTACAAAATGGTGATGCCGTTATCGGGGCACGTGGCCGGGTATTTTTGCCGGATATGTCTAAGGAGGTGATGGGAATATTTCATTTGACCAGTAAGGGATTTGGTTTTATCCGGCCTGCCAGACCCATGGCCCAGGGCGATTTATTTATTCCACCCGGTAATACCCTCGATGCCGTATCAGGTGACCGGGTCATAGCCAAGGTAATGCAACGGGGGAAACGCGAAGGACAGATGCGTTATGCGGGCAGAATCACGGAGATTCTGGAACGCGCCCGGAGGCAGATAGTGGGTACCTTATTCCGGAAAGATCGACAATGGTTTATCCAGCCGGAGGGTAAGGCTCTGACCGAACCTGTCGCTGTTGATGATCCTGGTGCTAAAAACGCCAAAATAGGTGATAAAGTGGTGGTCGAGATTCTGGATTTTCCCACCCAGGACTATTTTGCAAATGGTGTCATTATCGAGCGACTGGGTAAAAGCGGAACCAGTAAGACGGAACTCAAAGCCATCATCTGCGCCTACCAGTTAGAGGATAAATTCAGCCGTAAGGCCCTGAATGAAACCAGAGATGTGATTCATACCTACAGGCCAAAAGAAATTCTTCGTCAGGCCGGTGGTGCTAAAAGCACAATAGAAGATATCCGGAATCAGAAAATCATAACGATAGATCCCACTGACGCCCGTGATTTTGATGATGCTATCAGTTTACACATATTGCCTGGCGGAAACTGGCAACTGGGTGTACATATTGCCGATGTGAGCCATTTTGTAAAGCTGGGCGGCCAACTTGATGAAGAAGCGCGGTCCCGGGCGACCAGTGTGTATCTGCCCCAGCATGTCATCCCTATGCTGCCGGAACTGCTTAGCAACGGAATATGCTCTCTGCAAGAGGGTCAGGACCGACTGGTCAAAAGTGCCTATATTAAGCTGGATGCAAAAGGCAAAGTACTGGGAACGCATTTTGCCAATAGTATGATTCGCTCCGCCAAACGTCTTACTTACGAAGAGGTAGATCAGATACTGGAAGGTCATAACAAGGATTTTGAAGCCTGGCTGGTAAAGATGATTAAGAAATTTGAGGAACTGGCCAGAGTTTTGCAGAAACGACGGGCAAATGCAGGAATGTTTACCCTGGAACTACCTAAAGCCGAAATGATTTATGATGATCAGGGACATGTCATTGATGCCCGACCGGAAAGCAGGACCTTTTCTCATACCATGATCGAGATGTTCATGCTGGAAGCCAATGAGGCAGTGGCTCGGTTGCTGGATAGTCTGAAAGTGGATTTTCTACGCCGGGTACATGCTGAGCCCGATGCCCTGGCAAAGGGCGCAATGAATAGAGTTATAAAATTATGTGGGCATACCATTCCCGGGGATATCAATCGGGAAGGATTACAAAAATTACTACTTTCGGTTCAAGGGAAGCCGGAATCATTTCTTATCAATCTTGCCGTTCTCAAAAGTATGCAAAAAGCCGAATATTCACCCGCGCCAATAGGACATTATGCCCTGGCCAGCCGGCACTATTGCCACTTCACCAGTCCGATTCGCCGCTACCCTGATTTGACGGTGCATCGGTTACTCCAGGCCTGGCTGGAGGGCCGTCTTAATGCAAAAAACGCGGCCAATTTTACTGAATATGGACAACTGGAAGAACTTGGTAAACATTGCAGTGAACGCGAACGTAATGCCGAATCTGCGGAAAATGAGTTAACCACTGTAAAACTATTACAGATGCTCAGCCGGCATGTGGGAGACGATGTTTTAGGGGTAGTGGTATCTATAACCAATTTCGGAGTATTTGTCCAACTGGAGAAATATCTGATCGAAGGCCTTATTCTGGCGGAAGATGTAATACGAAGTCAATTATCCAAAAAAGGAAAAAAGGGGAAATCCAAAGGTATTCGACGCTTACAAAAGAGTCCATTTAATGAAGTCTGCCCTTATAAATTAGGCCAGGAAATCAAGGTACGGATCGCCGGTGTCAATGTGCCGGCCCGAACCCTGGATTTGGCCCCTGTCGCTAAATAAAAATTATCTGAAATAAAAGGTTGATTTTTTCGTTATATTTGATATACTTCTATGTTACTGTAACTATATGGTAATAACTGTACTTATGATATCAGACCGCCTTAAAACAACCCTGATTTTGGCATAATCGTCGATATGGAGAAAAGAAAAAGAAATTCTTCACTTCTCTTGGAGTTCCTTGAACCCCGGATCTTACTTTCGGCCAATTCATTATTCACACCAGGAGATATTGGAGATACATTCTCTTCGGCCCTGGAATTGGAACTGGATGAGAATGGGGACGCGACATTTGAAAGTCAGATTGACAATAAGCGTGATCAGGATGTATTTCTGATTATGGCCTCCGGTACCGGGATTATGCAGGTGGACATGACAACTGAGAATTCACCGCTGGACTCCTATCTCTATGTCTATAACAGTCAGGGTCAGCGAATCACCTGGAATGATGACAGTGATTTGGGAACGGACGCCAGTGTGGCATTTAACGTTGAAGAGGGGCAACAGTATTATATCCGGGCGGATGCCTACCGACGCAGCACCGGCAGTTATACTCTGCATATAAACGGTCCCCAAAACGGACAAACCTATGTCGATGATTACAGCAATAGTTTTTCAGAGGCCGCGCTGATTGTATTGGAAGAAACCGGCCAGGCCGTTCTGGAAGGTGAAATCGGCCCGCCCGGCGACCAGGATATGTTTATCTTCACTGCTGTTGCCGATGGATTGATGCGAGTCGAGATGTCAACACCGAATTCACAATTGGATTCGTATATATATATATACGACAGTTCCTGTAATCGCCTCGTTCAAAACGATGATTCCGGTCCCGGAACAGATGCTTTAGTGATATTTTATGCCGAGGAAGGCCGGCAGTACTACATTCAGGCCGATGCCTGGAGGGATAGTATTGGGTTGTATGAGTTGAACCTGTCCGGCCCGACTGCCGCTGCTGATAGCGAGGAACCGGATGAAAGTGAAGAAACGCAGCTTCAGCCGGCGCCGGCCGATGGGATAATACAGGGATGGGCGGTTTTGATCGGTGCGTCGGATTATGCCGGATCGCGAAATGATTTGCCTGAGTGCGCAATTGATGTCGAACTTATGCAGGAGACCTTAATCGATGTATATCATTTTCCTCCAGAGTCCGTTCATGTAGTGACCGGGGGAGCGCAGGAAATAAATATTACGGTGGTTGATGAGGAACTCACCTGGCTGGGCGAGAATGCCGATGGGGATGATGTGGCCCTGTTCTATTACACCGGCCATGGCGACTGGGGCGACTGGACCTGGTGGGATGATAATGAAGCCTTGTATTTACCCGACGGGCGGTATTTTACCGAAAGTCGGATGAGTGAACATATCCGGCAATTTAATGACGATACCTCTGTTGTTATTATTCTGGATACCTGTTACAGTGGTGGTTTCACCTCTCTGGCCGAGGTCAGGGCCAATACCTGGGTATTGGCTTCTTCCACGTATGATCAGGAGTCCTGGGGGTATGTTAGATCCTATGTTCCGGATGGCTACACGGGTTCGGTTTTCTCAAGCTGGCTCATGGAAGCCATGCGGGATAACGGCCGTCTGAATGTCGATACCAGTCAAAACGGCATTATCAGCCTGCAGGAGGCCTTCAATTACGCGGACCGAAATATTAATTCCGTTACCGGCTATTGGTTCAATAACCAGAACCCTGTCATGGCGCCGGAATCGGAAGATCTGGATATTATACTTTCATCTGATTTGACCTGATTATGGTATCAGATGAAATAGCGGGAAGCAATAAGGGTTTTTTGAAAAGGGATCGCTATCATAATGATATATGCATGGATGATATTATTAATGATACTCAATACTGCCTGGCTGGGATTGATATTCATGGGATTACCGGGCAACTGGCTGATGTTAATTAGCACATCCCTTTTCACCTGGTGGCGCTGGGACGATCACGTGTTCAGTATCTATACGTTAACGGCGGCCGCCCTCCTGGCGATAGCCGCGGAAATGATGGAATTTTTCGTGGGGATGGCCGGGGCGAAAAAAGCCGGCGCCACACGCCGTGGTTCGACCGGGGCACTGATAGGATGTATCGCCGGAGCCATGACCGGCTCAATCTTTATCCCCATACCTTTATTGGGCACCCTGCTGGGCGCCTGCCTGGGGGCCGGTATCGGCGCCTGGACCATGGAATTACGCGGAGGAAAGTCCGCACAACAATCAGTGCGAATTGGCATGGGAGCCGGGCTGGGTACCCTGGCCGGCACCTCCGTTAAACTGACCCTCGGAACGATTATCTACCTGATATTCCTCATCGCCTGCTTCTGGCCGTAATAGGAAGGATTAAAATAATACAGTGCTGTCATTCATCCAGGTGTCGAACCAGGCCGTATTGGCGGGGGGCTATCAGGTCGGCTTTTCGGGGGGAACGATCAGGATGGGGCTGGTAATCAATATCCATGATTTCGATGAAGTTGGCGGTATAGTCTTTGAGGATGCCGGCATATTCGCACACGGTTTCACAACGCACCAGTTCAGCACTACTTTTTTGCCAATATGCCGTTCCATCAGGGGTTCATACGCTGTTCCTACCGAATCCATTATATCCTGCTTGATACGAGTGACATATTTATCCTGCGCGCTCAGGGTTTTTCCGGCCGGCGTGGCCTTCCTGGCCTGAGAAATTGCAAGATTCACCACCTCCATGACCGAGTCGCGCAGGGTCTTGAAGGCGTTTTTTATCTTACGCAGGAGTTGCCTGGAGTATGTCTCACTATATCCCAGAAAAATGCATATGAATTTGGAGAAAATGTTGTAGAATACTCATGCAGATAAAATATGTTTCAAAATAAATGTAAAAACAATACCAAACTTCACAGGATTTAAGTGCATGTCTCACAATGAATTATGGTATGAAGATTTTTTTGATCAGTGGTATTTGAAATATTGGATTCAGCCGATTACCGCCGAGCGGACTCATAAAGAGGTGGATGCGATCATTCGTTTTCTCGGGCTTACTCCTGAATGTAAAGTTTTGGATTTATGTTGCGGACAGGGCCGTCACAGCCTGGAATTAAGCCGGCGCGGATTCCAGGTCGTGGGGCTGGACCTGAGTGAAACACTGCTGGAAGCATCACGCCGGCAGGCTCAGGAGGAAAACCTCTCCGTCGAGTTTATCCAGGCGGATATGCGCCGGATATCCTATGAAAATGAGTTTGACGGCATATTCAATTTCTATACCGCCTTTGGCTATTTTAAAAATGATGACGATAATCAGGCCGTATTGAACGCGGTTGGTAAAGCGCTAAAACCGGGTGGACGTTTCCTGCTTGATTATCCCTGCCTGGAAGGGCGTATGGTGGACTGGAAACAACAGGAGTTTTTCGAATATGACGACGGCACCATCATGCTCCATGAAATGATCCATGATGTTTTCGACCAGAAGATCGTCAACCATGTCCTCTACATTACCAAAGACAATCAGCGCCATCGCACGGGATTTACCCTGCGCCATTATTACGGCCGGGAACTGCAGCAGTGCCTGCAAAAAGCCGGCATGAAAACCATCGGAGCTTACGGAAATCTCGACGGTGATAAATTGACCAATCGGGATATCAGAGTGTTGGTCGTAGCTGAAAAAACCTCATCCTGATTGACCATCGATGGTGTCTCAGGTCTGAATGGATGGATATGCATAAAATACCCAACATCATGCTACTGGTTGAGACTTCGAGGGAGTTTGGTAGAGATTTCCTTTACGGCGTGGCTAAATATTCCCGCCTGCACGGCCCCTGGTCTTTTTATATGGAACCGAGAGGACTGGATAGCTCCCTGCCACACCTGATGAACTGGCAGATCGACGGCATTATTTTAAGGGATCCTAAAAAATTTGGGAAACTGATATCCCTGGGAGTTCCCACTATTTTTGTATTGCATTACGATACCGATAAACCGGATTTTCCTTCGGTGATAACCCATGGTGAACAAATCAGCAGATTGGCAGCACAACATTTCCTGGACCATGGATTTCGTTATTTTGCCTATTGTGGATTCGATGATTTGTACTGGTCGAATGAAAGAGGAGACTGTTTCAGTCATACTATCGATCAGGCAGGATACCAGACCCATTATTACCGGCAGCCAAAATCGCGGTCCCTGCGTATCTGGGAAAGAGAGCAGGTTGTCTTGGTGGAATGGCTTCAGTCCCTGCCGAAACCCGTGGCCGTCATGGCCTGTAATGACGATCGCGGTAAACATATTACTGAAGCCTGCAAGACAGCCGGTTTAAGAGTTCCTGATGATGTAGCCATTATCGGAGTGGATAACGATATCCTGGTGTGCGATTTTTCCGACCCGCCCCTCTCCAGCATCGCTTTGAATGTGGAAAAGGCCGGCTACGAAGCCGCCAGACTCCTTGACGGACTCATGGCCGGAGATAAAATGGCCGGCCAGAAAATTATGGTGGACCCCACCCATATTGTTACCCGGCAATCGACGGATATAATTGCTATAGAAGATCCTGACATCGTCAAAGCAATCCGATTTATCCGAAATAACGCCCAAAAACCCATACAGGTCAGCGATGTGGCCGATGCCGCAGCTCTCTCACGCAGGATATTGGAAAAGCGATTCCGTAAAATTCTGAATCGATCCGTATATAAAGAGATTCGAAAGAGCCGGGTAAACCGGTGTATTCAGATGCTGGTTGAAACCAATTTGTCTATCTCGGAAATTGCCCAGAGCATGGGATCGGGCATTGAACATATTTCGCGATATTTCCGGCAGGAAACCGGTATGAGTTTATCCGCCTATCGAAAAGCCAAAAGAACGAATTAATGTGATGAATATCTCAAATTCCGCTAAATCATTCATATGATAGATTCGCCGGTAAAATTCGCAAAATGGTTAAAAATATTCGCAAAATCGAATATCATCTCCATTATTTCATGTTTATAATAACATTACATCAAAAAACCGAGACTTATACCCTATCGGGTAATATTGTGCGTCTTTGATTTTCTTAACTTGAATGTATAGAAATGTGTATTTAACTTGTTTTGTTTCATCAAGTTAACACAATGCTTTTGGCTCAGCGTAAGCCGGTCCGGCGAAAGCCGGTAACTTGTTTTCTTACAATGACATAGAAAATTAATAGTTACTTTAAGAAAGAGCTTCTAAAATTCCTCCTTTTTCGCGAGGTCGGGAGAAGGTGGTTAATGGCGAGTTCACCGGGGGCAAAAATCCGGTGATAGTCTTTCAAGGATTTTGCCCTCGGCCCGATGCGTTAGTATGCTGCGTACCCGGTCGCAGTAAAAGTATTATTAAATGTACTGAATGCAATTGATATTCAGACTTTCTTCACAGGATAATTTTAATATAATCACAGTGATGCCACCGTCAAAAATGGATATTGGCATTTAAAATTGTTGTTTTTAATCCAGAAACAACCGTTCGAAATACTTATGACGCTAGCGTCCACAGTAATGCGTGAAACTGTTGAGGTGAGAGAGTTCAAGTGTAATGACTATCAACCAGGTCCGTTAGTGCTATGGAATAAAAATAATATCCCTGTTTATTATGAGAAAGGATGTGTGTGATGAGTTTTAGCGGATATAGTTTTTCAAAGATCGCCTTAACTCTGATTTCAGCAGTAATTCTGACAATTTTAACTGATAACTTATACGGTTCCGAAGAAAAGCAGGATAATAAACCCGGCATGGAAACGAAAACACACATAACAATCAATGCCGGCAGTACCAACGTGTCGATTTCCCCATTTATTTATGGGCAATTTATCGAACATCTGGGACGTTGTATATACGGCGGCATCTGGGCCGAAATGCTGGAAGACCGCAAGTTCTATTACCCTGTCACGGCGGACTACAATCCCTGGCACACGTTCGAACCACCCAACAACAGGTGGTCCGGCGAAGGAGTTCCCTATATAATTCTGGGCGCATCCCCCTGGCAGATTATCGGGTCCGGCGATTCCGTAAAAATGGTTAAGGAAGATTCATTCGTGGGCGATCAGACTCCGCTGGTTGCGACCGGCAGCGGTATTCGCCAGCGAGATCTCGGACTTATTAAAGATAAAAAGTACACCGGATATATCTGGTTCAAGCCCGCCGAAAAAACTACAACCGTCCGTGTCACGCTTCGTTGGGGCGAGGGTAGTGAAAATGCCGACGCGATCGATTTTGTCAACGATTCAGACAGCTATCAGCAGTTTTCGTTTAAGTTCAAAGCAGGTACTGATACGGACCAGGGAATATTGGAAATCGAAGTCAAAGAGGGAGGGCCATGCTTTATTGGGACCGCCTCTCTCATGCCGGCCGACAATATCAGGGGTTTTCGCGCCGATACAATGGAACTACTGAAGAAGCTCAATGCACCTGTCTATCGCTGGCCCGGCGGCAACTTCGTCAGCGGCTATGACTGGAAAGAC
>JAFGHE010000286.1 GCA_016930295.1 Sedimentisphaerales bacterium | reverse complement strand
TCTTTGATCAATCATCTTCTTGGAAACGAAGTCATAAAAACCAATGCGATAAGTCAGCAGACCGACAGGGGAAAGCATACCACAACCAGCAGAGAAATGTATTTTCTTGAAAATGGCGGAATCGTGATCGACAATCCTGGAATGCGAGAAGTGGGCATGACGGATGCGGGTGACGGCATAAATAATGTGTTTGATGAGATCACATCACTTGCTCGGCAATGCAAATACGTTGACTGCACCCATACCCACGAACCGGGATGCGCGGTGGTTGCTGCTGTACAATCCGGCCGGTTGGATGAAGGTCAATACCGCAATTACCTAGATCTGAAAAGAGAAGCAGATTATTACGAGATGAACGAACGTGAAAAAAAGCAAAAAGATCGCCAATTCGGAAAATTTATCAAAAAGGCAAAAGGTCAGCTAAAGCGTCGTGGACATAAAAATTACTAACCCGGGGCTTGTTCATCCATTTTTATCAGGCAGGCCATTCTCCTTAATATAACTTAGTACCACTGTGAGGCATGTATAATTTAATTTCTTGTTTTACACTTTTCTGTCCACGGCCTGTGCCACTCGTACTAATTTATGCATGAGTTGTTGAAACAGGCTGGGAGTAAGCTGCTGGCCCGGATCGGAAAGGGCGTGTTCCGGGTCAGGATGGACCTCGATAATGAGTCCATCAGCGCCGGCAGCGACGGCCGCCAGACTCATGGGTTCAATCATGTACGCATGACCGGTTCCATGGGTGGGATCAACGATGATGGGCAGATGGCTGACCCGCTGGATAGCGGGTATAATGGAAAGCGTTAAGGTATTGCGGCAGTATTCCTCATAGGTACGAATACCCCTTTCGCACAGGATGACATTGGGATTGCCGGCATTGATAATATATTCAGCGGCCAGCAGAAATTCTTCCATGGTGGCGCACATACCCCGTTTGAGCAATACGGGCTTGGGCTGTTCGCCCACGGCTCTGAGCAGCATGAAATTCTGCATATTACGCGCCCCGATTTGAAGGACATCCGCATATTGAGCCACCCGTTCCACGTGATTGACGGTTACCACCTCAGTCACAACCGCCAGGCCTGTTTGTTCCCGTGCATCGGCGAGGTATTCCAGGCCTTTTTCAGCGAGTCCCTGAAAGCTGTAGGGACTGGACCGCGGTTTAAACGCCCCGCCCCGCAGGCCGACGGCGCCGGCGTCCTTGATCTGGTGGGCAATCTCCAGCAGTTGGCTGCGGTCTTCCACACTACAGGGTCCGGCAATCACCTGGACTGTTTTCCCACCGATACCCGATCCATGCGGCTGCAGTTTGACAACCGTTTTTTCCTGTTTGACTTCCTTACTGGCGACCTTGTAAGGGGAGAGGATCGGCACGATTTTTTCAACGCCCGGAGAATATTCGATGGCGGTTTTATCCACCATGCGTTTGTCGCCCACGGCAGCAATCACGGTACGGTTGGTCCCGTGAATAATATGTGTACTAAGGCCCATCTCCTCAACCAGCTTGACCACATGTTCAAGTTGTTCTTTGGTGGAATGAGGAGTCATGACAACGATCATAGGAATGAGCCTTTCTTTTATTTTGGGTGGCAATCACTTGCGATTAGCATGAGCATGGTATTTATTTCACTATAATTTTTTTATCATGCATGTATGGCTGTAACACTTCAGGTATATTGATAGTTCCGTCAGAGTTTTGGTTTAACTCCAACAGGGGTATAAGAATACGTGGTGAGGCTATCACGGTATTGTTCATGGTATAGCAAAAATGGATTTTCCGGTCTTTATCCCGATAGCGCAGGTTAAGGCGGCGTGCCTGGAAATCCAACAGGTTACTGGCCGAATGGGTTTCACAATAACCGCCCCGGCTGGGCATATAGGTTTCAATATCATACATGCGATATTTACCCATACCCATATCGCCGGTACAGATTTCCAGTACGCGAAAGGGCAGATCCAGCATTTGCAGGAGTTCCTCGGCATTGGCCAATATATGCTGGTGCCATTTTTCCACTTCTTCCAGGTCCGCGCGGCAGATAATAACCTGTTCGACCTTTTCAAACTGATGGATGCGATAGAGTCCGTAGGTATCCTTGCCGGCGGACCCGGCTTCCCGGCGGAAACACAGGGACTGGGCAACCATTTTCAGGGGAAGCTCATCCTCGCTGAGGATTTCATCCATATACAGACTGGTCACCGGCACTTCGGCCGTGCCTACCAGAAACAGTTCATCTTCGGGAATCTGATAAACCTGTGGTTTGCCTTCCGGGAACCAGCCGGTCCCCATAAAGGTCCTTTCGCGGGTGAGTACCGGCACGTTTAGCGGCTCAAAGCCTTTTTTTACCATAATGTCATGGGCGAGTCTGAGAATGGCCTGATGCAACAGGGCCCCATCCCCGCGGAGTACATAATTTCTTGTACCACTGAGCTTTACGCCGCGTTCGATATCGATAATACCCAGGGCTTCACCCAGTTGAATATGGTCCCGGGGCTCAAAATCAAATTCTGGGATTTGACCATGACGCCTTATCTCCACATTTGCCGAGGCATCCGGCCCCACAGGTGCATCCGGATGGGCAGGTTGGGGCATAGTCAAAAGTATTTCATCAATCCGGGGATTAAGCTGTTCCAGATTTGTGTTGAGTTCTTTTTCCCTTTGTTTGAGTTGTGTCATCCGGTCTATGGCCTGTCGGCGTTCGTCGGGATCTTTGATTTTAGAGATGGTTTTGCCGGCCTGGTTTTTTTCGGTGAAAATATCCTGCAATTCTTTGCGGATCTCACGTACCTGGCGGTCAAGTTCTAAAAGATGTTGTATGTCAATATCATATCCCTTTTGTTTGCAGGCAGTTGTGTATATTTCCGGATTTTCGCGTAATTGTTTGATATCTATCATGGCTCTTTATACCCATCAGACAAAAGGATTTTTATATTTTTTTACTAATGGTTAACTCAAAAAATAAATAAGGATAATTAAAAAATTTCAATTCAGAATGATAAGGCCAAGGCGGAGTGAATTCAAGAAGTTTATTTGATAGGAACGATGCAAATAGCAAGGATGTATATAAAAAAGTGCGGCCCGCCAAATTGAGGGGAACGGCGGGCCGTAAGGAGGAGGCTTATAATTGAAATTGTAAGAAGAATGTTCTCTGTTGTCAAACAAAAAACATTCTTCTTGCAAAGGAGGAGGAAAGTGTTTTTTAATAGCTAGTTCATTTAGGTTTCAATACTCATGTAAGCAATTTTATTGATTCTTGGTGTGTGGTTTCTTCTGTTTTCAATATACTTTACACTATTATATACGCATGACATTCCCGTGAGTTTCAGATTTTTTTATAGTTTTTTTAAAAATAATTTGCGAAAATGGATCGAATTTATTAACTTATATAACTTCATGTAAAATAAGTAGTTATAGAGATAAGGAAAATGAGTAAAAATATGAAAAAGTCGTGTCTTAAGATCGGTTTTCTGGGTTCAGGGAAGATGGCAGAGGCTCTGATAGCAGCGATAATTCAGGGTAAAAAGGCCCAGTCACAGGACATTATGTGCAGCGATGTGGTGGAAGAACGGGTCAAATTGATGGAAAGTCGTTGGAAAGTTCAAATAACTTCAGATAATCAGGAAGTCATAAAATTTTCTGATATAATATTTTTATCATTTAAGCCGCAAAATTTTCCGGAGGCTTTAGAAGGAATGGGTGATTTGGTCCGTCCTGACCAGGTTATTGTTTCGATCATGGCCGGTGTTCGGATTGAGCGAATTCGTCGGATTCTGCCGGGCAAGGTTATCCGGGTTATGCCCAATACGGCGTGTCTGGTAAATGATATGGCGGGTGCTCTGGCCGGCGGAGATGATGTTGCCCCCGAGGAGATGGAAATGGTGATAGGATTGCTGGAATGTGCCGGGGTGGTGGTGACAGTTCGGGAGGAAGAACTCGATGCCGTGACCGGCCTGAGCGGCTCGGGCCCGGCGTTTGTCGCCTACCTGATCGAAAGCTTCATTGCCGCCGGAGTTGAAGAAGGGCTCGATCAGGACGTAGCGAGAAATTTGACCCTGAAAACCTTCGCCGGTACTGCCCGGTTACTTTCCCAATGGAACATGGCCCCAGAGGACTTGATTAAAATGGTGTCGTCACCCAACGGGACAACGGTAGCCGGCCGCAAAATCCTGGAATCTTCCGATGTTAGCGAGATTATCAAAAAAACCGTCCGGCGCGCAGCCGAACGAAGCCGGGAGTTAGGATAGATAACCTTTGACACAGATTAGCACTGAAGGACACGAATTTAATTGGTTTAATGAATTCAAACTGTTGTATTAGTATTTAAGATGGCAATAAGAAAAAAAATACAGAATTCCGGCGCATCAGGGCAGAATACAGAAGAATATTTGAGTAGTGTCAGTTCAAAAATATTTTTCCTAGTTATTATCTTTGGAATAGTTTTGATCCCATTAAATGTGAAAGCTTATACATTTGTTCAAATAGGTGTTGATAGTAATTTTCTGATACACAAAGGACAAGTTTATTTTGCCCAGGCAGACGGATCACTAACAGTACTTGATGTGATAACAGGGAACGTTATTGCTCGAAAGAAAGATCGAGAATATTCAGGAACCATAAAAAAGGTTGATGGTGGAATACTAATACTGGGCACACAGATTACTTTGCTTGATGATGTAACATTTAAAACAGCTTGGGAGGCAGATTTACATTTTACACCCGAAATTATAGATAATTATTTAGTATCCTATGATGCAAACGGTTTTGTGCAGTGTAGAAAAATAGATAATGGCCAAATATGCTGGTCCATTCATATAGATGGTGCATTGGATATTGTAGCAGAAAAAGATTACGTTCTTGTTCATAGATCGGCATGGAACCAAAAGGATCCTGTTATGGTGTTGTTGTTTGAGTTGGAGACGGGGAAAGAATTATTTCGTAAATCATCCCCCGAAGGAATTCATTATGGAAATGTGTATTTTGATGGAGAAAAAATATATATAGAAGCTGGGTCATTTACAGAAAGTCGATGGGATGCCTTATTTGAGAAAATGATTGTATGGAATCTAAGTGGAGAGGAGGTATCTTTCCTGGATGTTTCATCAGATATAGATAAAAGGCGATTATCCAGTGAAACACCGTTTACATTAGGTGATAAAACATTTGCCCAGGGAAGAGTGTGGGGCAATCCTGATAATATTCCGCCAAAGCTTGAGGGGGAGTGTGTAAAATATAGTAGTTCCGACCAGGACGACAAGTATATCTCATGCTATACTTATAAAATCGAAGATGGTTATGTAAATATTGATAAAGTAACAATAAGATCAGATACGGATTGGGAATGCCATAATTTTATTAAATTGAAAACAGATAATGCTAACTGGGAAGGTGAATTAACCTATTTAAAAGATAATGGCAGGATTTCGGTTATTACCCAAGCGGATAATTATTTATTACTTGGTTCCAATCTGGGGGAGGTGGAATGTATTGATATTTTAACCGGAAAATCATTATGGATATATATATTTCCGACAATCCGGCATACAATGTCGTTTAGTTCGTACGGTATGCCTCCCTATATGGATAAGGCGGCAGAAATTTATCGTAAAGAAAACGCTAGGGTAAACAATATATCCGGTATGCAATTATTATCTTCAGATGTAGAAAAAACCTCCCCGATCATAATATACGATCCAGAACCTACGAATCCATTCTTGAAATTACCTTTATATCGTGCGATTACCTGGGCAGCGGCATTAGCGCCTTTGTTGATTTTAGTAGTTACATGGAAAATCAGCCCTAATCGTCATTGGCGACACCCCTTAAGTGTAATAACCTGTTTGATTTTATATGTATTTACAGTATCATGCTTGTTAATTTATGGAAGGATTTCATTGTCAAGCAGTATCGCAATGAGACTCACAATTTTGATACTTTTTATCTATCTATCAATCAGTACTGTTAAAGCTTTTATTGAGATAAGATCAAACTTCAAAATAGTTATATTTATGAGTTGCGTATTTGGCATAGCCTTGGGAGTGTTTACAGCCTTTTTTAGCATGTTGTATCATTTTTAGAGGCTATTTTATGAAGAGATAGGATGTGTTGGTTTACGTAAATATAACTTATAGTATGGTCAGGAAAAGTGAGGTAGTTTAGTTGGAGCCTGTATTAGAAATAATTCAATATATCTGGATTTTCAGCAGTCTGGTGATTTTTATTGTCTGGCTGCGTGGAATGGGATGGGGTCGTCGTGCGTTTGAGGGAGCAGTACAGCGTCAGGGGTGGATCGAGGTTGTTGATGTCGTGTTCATGGTGGTGTTGTATCTGGGGATGATTGGAGTGGTCTATTACGTTTCACCGGCCGATTATGAAACCGCACCCTGGGGGGAACTGCAAAGATCCTTTCTGTTCCTGGGTGGGGGTCAGTTGATCCTGGTGTTTGTCCTGCTGGTTTTTGGGAAGATACGTTTTACTGATGGATTACGGGGATTTGGGATGAATTTGAAGGAAGGCGCAAAAATTCCCCGCCTGGCAGTAATGTATTCCCTGGTGATTTCTGGTTTGACATTACTGGCGTTGTTATTGACATTGCTGGCATGTGATTATTTTGGTTATAAGGAAACATATCGTCATGAGTTTCTGGATCTTCTGGACCAGGATCCGCCGGTGGGGGGTCTGGTTATACTCATTGTCATGCCGGTGGTCATTGCACCGCTCATGGAAGAATTGATGTTTCGGGGTCTGATACAGAATTTTATAGTGTTTACTTTTGCAGCGTTGCGAAAAGGCTACCATCCGCTGGGGGTAAGTGACCAGACCATTATTGTGGACACCGGCGATCTGTCCCCTGCCAGGAGGTGGCTGGCTATATTCATTGCCACGGTTCCCTGGGCTCTCATGCACGGCTGGCAGCATTGGCCGGCACTGATGGTCCTGGGCATGGGACTGGGCTATTGCTATGAACGATACGGCAGCCTGCTCATTCCCATTGCGGTACACAGTCTGTTCAATGGCATGCAGGTGGGAATGACGATACTTCAGAGTCGAACGGGGTAAAAGGGTCAAGGGAAAAAATGATGGGTTTGGCATATCTTGCCCTGGCAGTCAGCCATTCTTTATAAAATTCTGAGGATTTGTTATTCAACATAAAAACCCGGAGGAGAAGACCATCTATAGATCCAGTGATACCTTTCTTTGCTAATGACATGCAGTTCGCCGCTGGCGGAATAATCCTGGCTGAGCCAGCCGGTAACATAGATTTCGCCGATCACATGGCTTACTTTTTGAGTTCGATTGGAGCGTTCGATAATCGCGAAGTCGCCCCGGGCAATAAAGAAGAGTTTATCCGGATCTGTACGATTTGGATCTCCATATCTTTCTTCCGGATCGGAAAAACCTTCAAATGTCGCGGACATTATATCGTGGTGTATTTTTTCTTTTTCAATCAGATAGTCACTATACCATTGCCCGCTTATACAGCCACCCGGGCTCATAATCAGTTCGAGTTTTCCCCGTGGGGAATTGACACCTTCAACGGGTACACTCATAAAGCGAATGGGCTGTTCCAGATAGAGCTGGTCTTCAGAGAGCAGAAGTTTGGGTATCGGATTTTGGGTCATCATAAACCATTTTTCCTCCACCCAGGTCATATCAATATCCTGAGGCCTGGTTTTTTTCTGGAGAGCCTCTGTCACATGCATCATCGGCGCCACGTATACTAATATACTCAAACCCATGAGCAAAGCGATAGAGAATGTTATAACCAACATAATCAGCGTAAAACCAGCGGGTCGATCCGGGGTTCCCGGCAGCTTAACGGTCTGGTGATTAATTTTGTGTCTCATACATTTACACCTTTTACTATGAACAGTATTGCCATGCCATACTATACTCAGGTGTGGGCTACTACTCGTCGGAATTAACTGTTGTCCGTCTCAGGGGATTTTCTTCAGAGATTGTGAGATGGTCCCTTCCATATTTTGTTCATATTTCACCTGCCATAAACGATCTTCTACATTCGCCTGTATTTTCAGGTCACCTTTTACCTCATGGCCCACAATCAATCCGGTGTCGGCATCCATTTCGAGCCGGCCTGAGGCCCAGGCGTTAATTTCACTTTTAACTTTTTCGGCCGGCGTGGCGCCCATGGATGCCGAATCTGCCCGAGCCGATATTAAAACATCGAACGTTGCGATACCGTTGGCCACCTGGTCGAAGGTCAGCTTATAAACCTCCACACCTTCCTGGGCGGTAGTGGTCGCCTTTTGAACTTCCCAGCGATCGCCGGATTTTAACACGCTGACCGGGTACGAGGCCAGGCCGCATTCAAACATATATTCCTTAGTGGCCCAGACCTGATCCATGATCATTTCTCTCATGGATTCATATGTTTCCGGGTCCGCGGTAAGTTTGATAATGCCCTTTGCATACAGGATCGCGTCAGCAATCACTTCACAATTTTCAATCCAGTAAATTTCACCTGTAGGTCCTATTTCAAACGTGATTTTTTTACCGATAAGTTTGGCATACTGTTTTATCTCGTCCGGTACCAGGAATTTTTTGTTTTGGGTATCCCATTCAAACCGGCCGCCTTTTCCGACACCTTCGGCGCGTCCGGCATCCCAGCTTTTTTCTATCAGCATGGTACCATCGTCATACACATCCAGACAGGTCACGGTATAATCAATTTCATACCAGAATTTTCGTACCTTACCCGTGAAGGTTTTATCTTTTTCTTTCAGGTCCACTGCCTCACGCCGGCAGAACCGGTAGATTTTTCCTTTCGGCAGGCTCAGCTTCAGATTGAACTCATGGAGCACCTGAGTGTCTCTGGCTTTATTATTTGTCTTATTTTGCTTTGATTTGTCACACGCACACAAACCCAGGGCTATTGCCAAAACCATAATCATCCCCATCGTTCTCATGTCTGAGACCTCCCACATTCATACATCAAAAACCATAATCAACAAACCGTTATCTTTAAAAATAACACACTATGATGCCCATACAAAGGCCCGGCTCGATAACCAGCCATCTCAATGACACTATACTATCATAATTCGTTTCACATAAAAAGCCTTTTTATTGCTATTTTTAATGCGTATAGAGGAATAATTTCTAATGCTGTCTTATTACATTCAGGATGTCAGTCATTTGGTTCAGCCTTTTGCCGGATCTGTATAATTCATTATATTACATTGGTTTACAATTATTGTAATATTGGGAAGGACGCCAGCGTCAAAAGTGCTGCGAGCGTTTGTTTCTGGATTATAAACAGTGGTTTTAATTTCCAATATCCACTTTTGACGATAGTATCGGAAGGAGTTACGATTATGCTATTTGAATAATCTGGTCATTTCGTGGATGAATCTCCGGAATAATATCTTATGGACAAAGGTTTTATATTCATAGAGGCGGCAGGGAAACGGGTCTTTCTGTTTATTTTGAAATTATTATTTATACATTGGATTTCGATAGATATTTGCGCTGAGCCTTCGGGAGTATCCTCGTAAGATACAATAATGCTGCCTTTTGCCTGTTCGAAGGCGGAAGCGTCCAGACTCAGTGGTTGAAGGGAGGCTGTATCAACGAGATTATCCTTATTACGGGTGAGCCATATCATAGCACTGGCGGTCATATTCCGATGGGATGCCTCCAGAGCCATCCGGCGAGTATCGGCTCCCATTGCGTTACATAGACGTGTCAGGATGATTAAGGCGGTGGCCGTCAGAGACAGCGCTATCAGGGCCAAATATAAGATGAAGCCATCATTAGGGATTTTGCGGTTCATACGTGTTTTCCTTTTTGCCATTCGAGTTGAGAAAAAGTACACAAGAGTTGGCCAGGAGTCTTTTGGGTCTTTGGGCACTAAGTGGATCTACCGAGGTTGTGATTTCAACGGCATACCCTTTATCGTTTTTTACCCATACCTGCCAATCGATGTGACCGCGAACCACGGTCCATACCTGCTCGAAATGGTCCGGACTGCAGGGATCGGCATTTAGCGTTTGCCTGATTATCTGATCCTCGTATAAGCGATAGGCCAGGGTATGTTCCGGCAGCTCGATAAAAAAAACTTTCCCGTTAACCATTTCCATGCCTGCCGTCCGGGGCAGTGAGCGGGCCCGGTCAAGGTCCGAACGGAGGGTTCTTATCATGGACTGCATCGTACTATGGGTTTGATAGGTCCGGTAGGTGCGGGGTATATCGCTCAGGAGCGTTTTAAACAGGGCGGACAGGGTGACCATAACCGATGCCAATATGGTTATAGCCACTATGCATTCAACTAACATAAATCCCTTACGCATGATTATTTTTCCTTTATAATCGGCAGATAACGGGAAAGACTCATCGATATTTCCCTGCCGGAGCAATCGCTTTGTGCGGTTACGGTTACCAGAACCAGACCTTCCCAGTCACCACTGCCGGGAGTCTCTACCATAGTAATATCAATACCCGGCCACAATCGCTGCCTGTCGCTGTCACTGATGGATTCTCCGGTGGCGGCCATACTTTCAATCAGGGCCTGAGCGGCATTGATGCAGCGCTGCCTGTGCCACTGAAGTTGATTTATTTTTCTAAACGAATTCAGGCTCAGGAAAAGGCCGCCCATCAGCATTCCTATAATACCAATCGAGACTATAACCTCAGTCAGTATCCAGCCATTCGATTTCTTTTTTCTAAAGGGCATGATAATTATGCGATATCCTTTCTTGATCAGGGAAAAAACATAGAGGCCGTATGATTGATTATCTCCACCATGGGCGAAAATATGGAATATATAACGGAACCCACCATCATGGCGATGAATAAAGTGACCAGGGGCCAGGTTATATAGTGTACCAGGCTGGCCCGGTAATTGTAATTTGTGCGATATACATTTTCCAGCATTTCCAGTACAACCGGGGTATCGGGCTGGTTGAGATTCTGGTCAAAGGCCCAGATCAGGCCCCGACCCATCCGGCATTGACGGGCGGCCGCGGAAATATTTTCTCCCTGCCTGACCTTCTCTGACCAGTGACGCAATCGCTTTTTAAAATAAAAATTAACATCTAATGTCAGGGTATTATCTATGGCTTTATCCACAGAACACCCGCCGTTCAGGGAAAGATGCAGACATTCAACCACCTGGATCAGGGAATAATTTGCCTCGAACCAGCGCAGCATTGGTAGAAACCATTTAACCAAATCGCCGAATATCGATAGCAGGTGAGGTTTTTCCGGTCGTCGCGGACGAAACCAAGTATATATCATGAGTGGAAACACGGCAAATGTCAAGAAACCGACCAGACTTAAGAACCATGGGTATGAGACCATAAAAAATTTCATCATAATATGTGTTTGAAGGGGAAGATCGACTTCAAAGTCTGCAAAAATTGTTTTAAACTTTGGAATGACAAATATCATTATTCCTGTCAAGATAGAATATGTCACACTTAATAAAATCAGTGGATATAAGGGTTGTATGGGCTTTATTTTGGATTTTTCCCGGGTTTTTTCCAGTATATCCTTTTGGATACAATTCAAGGCGAGGGGTACCTGGTTAATCTGTTCGGCCATGGCGATCAGGGCCACAATATGCCCCGGGCAGCGGCGAAATCCGTTTTTCAGGGCTTCGCTCAGCGGGAGACCTTCGGAGAGCCAGCCGGATATCTTTTGCAATATCCGTGCCTTTTTATAATCCTGTCCGGCGGCGGCCGATTCCAGTGCCATCGGCAACGGGAGGTTCTGCCGCATACTGGTATTGATGGTGGATAGGATATCGATGGTCAGCGAATGCCGGCTGATAATGTTGTAGTTAATGATCAAAGCAATCAAAAAGACAAAGAAGAGTAAGCCATATACCGAAGGGAAATTAATTATTGCCAGTAACAGGGAGAAACTCACCCCGATAAATAAAAAAAACCAGCGCGCCAGGCTGTAGGGCCAACCTGGTTTCCCTGGTTCTTCACTGCTTAAAGCCAGCGTGATATATGTGACCAGAAAAATAAGAGGCGCCAGTAACACGGACACCTGGTCATCAATGTTATAAGCCATTATCGCTAAAGCCAAACTGACTATGGGCGCAGACAGGAGGCTGATCTCCGGCTTTTTAACGGCCAGATAGATATGAAGTAGTATGGCTGATATTGCTATGATACTTAATAACATAGTCAATCCACTAGGACAGTCCTTTAATCATTGAGATCAAAGGCATAAACATGGCTACTATTCCCGTCCCCAGAAATACACCCACTACAAAGAGTAAAAGGGGCAGTAATATGGCGGATAATTTGGCCTGGCTGGCCCTGGCCTGCTGAGAATACATATCACACAGGCTGTATAGATTGTCCTGCAATTCGTTGCGTTGAGCCCCCAGTTGCACGGAATACAAAAACAGCCTCGGTAAAATATGACTGAACAGGCCGGATTCGATAATATTGGCCCCGTCTTCCATCCGGCTGGAGAGTAATTCGCATTCCTGTTTGAGTTTAGTGTTGCCCGAAGCGCCGGCGCCAAGCCTGAGACTTTCGGGGATATCGCAGCCTGCTCCAATCAGAAGCCCCATGGCATCAGCCAGCCGGCTGAGGATGCTGAGGTGGTAAAGACGCCCGATAAACGGAATTTTTAATCTGAGCGTATCCATGAATTGCCGGCCCCTTTCATTTTGCGCCAGGATTCCCCGGATTAGCAGAAGCGTTAAGACCATACCTGAGAGTATAATGAGCACCATATCCGTATGCCGGGCCATATTAAAAAATACCAGGGTTATACCCGGTAGTTGTCCAAAGTCCATATCCTGATAAAGGGCCTCGTATTGGGGCACGACGATCAGAAAAATAAAGGTTATAATGAAGACCGCTATGCTCAGGACAACCAGCGGATAACACATGGCCTCGAATATGACTCGGCGGGTTTGTTGCGATAATTCCAGGTGACGGTTCAGGCTGAGCAGCATTTCACTGAGCCGGCCGGTTTTGACGCCGGCCTTGAGAATATGGCCGTAAAGGCGGGGGAAATGTTTTTGTCGTTTATCAAAAGCCTGTTCAATATCGGTTCCTGACTCCAGGTCCGTCACGATTTCCGTCACCAGCTTGCGCATCGAACGTGAACCGATGTCTTTTGACAATTCCCGCAGGCCTTTTTCCAGGGGGATGCCGGCTCTGGTCAGCGAAGCCAGTTGCTGGTTAAAAAGCATAAATTCATTACGCCCGATAGCGGTGTGAACTTTTTCCCGGGACACCTGAGTAATCGAATTGACCTTGAGTTTCATCTCCGCCAGAATCTGACCCGCCTGTTCGTGTGAAGATGCCTCCAGCGAGCCTTCCATTAATCGTCCCGATTCGGTCAGTGCCTGATATTCAAACCTTGCCATATCACGTTCCTTGTTTTACCGATCCTGATTTTATTAAGGATAGCATGCCCACGCCTTAACTGACTGACACAGAATTACTGTTATTATCTGAGTAGGATGGCCAGTCAACACTGGGAAAGTTTAATCACGCTTAGTCCTTATTTAAAGTTATCCGCAGACTTTATTCAATTCATCATGAGTCGTAATCCCCTGCCGGACGAGTCGTATGCAGTCCTGGCGGATATCCATATGGCCCCGGGCAGAGATTACCTGCTCCATGTCATCCAGGTCCGCTTTGGCCAGGACCGCCTTACGCAGTTGTCCGTCCAACCGGACCAGTTCCGCGATGAGAATCCTGTCATGGTAACCGGTCTGGAAACAATCATGGCAGCCCATGGCCCGGAACTCCCGGGTCTCGGGATTTTGTGCTTTACAGGCAGGGCAGAGTTTTCTGGCCAGGCGCTGATTCAGCACGCCCAGAGTGCTGGATGTTACCTGATACGGTTCGATGCCCATTTCCAACAGGCGCAGCAGGGCGCCGCCGGGTGTGCCGCTGTGCATGGTGGTGAGCATCAGATGGCCAGTCAGGCCGGCTTCAATGACGATGCGTGCAGTCTCGGCATCACGTATTTCGCCGATCATTAATACTTGCGGGTCCTGGCGTAATATCGAGCGCAGGGCCGCGGGGAAATTCATTTCTCCCCGCGGATTGATCTGAACCTGGGTAATCCCTTCGATATGCCTTTCCACCGGATCTTCCAGGGCAATAATACTTTTACCGGGAAATTGCACGTTAATATATCGTAACATGGCACCCAGCGTGGTGCTTTTTCCGCTGCCGGCAGGACCTGTCAGGAGCAATACACCCTGATTCAAAGCCGCAATCTCCTTCAGGGACGAGAGGATATGATCGGAAAAACCCAGTTGATCCATGTCGTTAAGACCGCTGTCTTCGTAGAACAGTCTGACAACCGCACGTTGACCATGGATCGTAGGATAGACCGCCAGGCGCTGTTCCATCACTTTCCCTTTGTCTTCATCATGCAGTTGAATACGTCCTTCCTGAGGGATATCATTGCGATAGGTTAATAGTCCTCCGAGTACTTTCAATCGGGAAATCATATTATCCGCTATGGCTTTAGGCAGTTTTTCGACTGTATTAAGTACCCCGTCCAGCCGGTATCGGACCAGTAACTCCCGGCTCGTTGGCTCAAAATGAATATCACTGGCCCCTGAATCCATAGCGTTTTTGAGCAAATCTTCAACCAGGCTGACCACATGATGGGGATTATGTCTAAACTTGGGCATGGGTAATGTTCTCAAGCAGATAGTTGTTTCCGGTAAATATATACAATCAACCTTAATGACGCGGTGGCTGTCAAGATGTTAACCTGAAAATATTCAATTGCGCACTTTTAATTGGTTGTTATTAAGTTTTATATTCAGACGAGTATGATACCGACTCAGGATTCAAATAAATCATTAGCAATGGATGAATCTTCACCCATCTGGTACGTATAATAATACTTATATGCCTTTTCCCCTTCGTTTTGAATGTGGTTCATGGAATTGAAGATACCCAGCTTTATCAGTATTAAAATGGTAAAGCAGGCTGCTGCATTACCCAGCGAATGGGAGTAACCCAGACAACGGTGAAACCAGTGTGGCTTGGGCATTACCTGCTTGAGACTCCGGGCCTGGGGTATCTCACGGAGGCTGCGTTTCAACATTCTAATTGCCTGATTATTGGCGTTTTTGAGTAGTTCCATGCTATGTGGTTGTGTTTTTAGCAGTGAAAAGGCAATCTCCATCCGGCTGTATCCCGTGATTCGTCTGCGGCAGCGGGAGCAGTGTATGATATGATTTTCAATCCAGCCGGTTTTCAAATTAATTTTTTTACCAATACTATAAGGCAGGTTTGCCGATATGCTCTTACAAATATTTTTTTTGTCGTGATTTTTCATTTTGTCCTCAATTTTATCTTTTACTCCTTGCCATCCAGCCCGCCAGGATTTTTATTGCCCGGTGCCGGAGCACCCGTGCCGAAGCGCTGGACATCCCCAGAATTTTTGCCACATCTCTATAAGGTAGTTCCGCCAAATCCTTTAATATCACTATACTTCTGAGATAATCAGGCAGACGAGCGATGTTTTCTCTTAATTCTTCCTGCATGTTCCGGGCATCCAAATCGTAAGCGGAATCAATTCGTTCATTATCACGGCTTTGTTGAGCAATGACCTGACAGGCCTTCTGTTGAGTTTTTTTCTTTCTTAACAGTGTGATTGCCACATTACTGGCAGTACGGAACAGATAGGCTTTGCTATTATCCGGTTTTTGGCCGAAATGGTAATGCGCTAATTGTAGAAAGGTATCCTGATACGCATCACATACATCCTGTTCATTCCCCAGAATCCGCCAGAGCATGGCCACGAGAGCCGGTCCATGGCGGCCCATGGCAGAAAGAATCCATCGCTGGCTGGATTCTATTGAATCAACTGCCGCTACATCCCACAACAGAGTGACATGGAGGGCTTTTGTCTCCATAATAACTTTCAAATATTTTTACAGATAATTCATACCTCAGGACGCTTTAACATAAAATATGTTAACATAATTTTACAGTTTATCAAAAATTTAAATTAATCCAGATTATGGGTATTTAAGGATTATTTTTATAACTTATTTTATTATAATGACATAGGAAAATTCCAATCATGAGGCATTATGAAAAGATAAAGGTATATTTACATAAGGATATAGCCTCAATAGGAAAAACAATTGGATATTTATATATCAAAATAAAATGTAATTTTTTTACAATTTAACGCAAAAATATTCTTGCTATTACTTGTAAGTAGGTGTATTTTAAAGATATGACCAAGAAACAGAAAATGAGCTTAAAGCAGATTGCCGAGGCCACCAACCTGTCCATAACCACTGTATCCCGGGTTTTACGCAACCGTGGTGACATATCTGAAAAGACTCGCGAGCGTGTACTTAAGGTGGCGCGTGAGATGAACTATCGGCCCAATCTGCTTATTCACGGCATCCAGACCGGCAGAACCCGAAACGTGGGGATTATGGTGCCGCCTTTTAATCCCTTCTGGTCAGACGTACTCAAAGGGATTCATGATGAACTGGTCAAATCGGATTATGCTCCAATAACTCTTTGGGAAGATGCCAGTCTGGAGCGTGCGGACCGTGAAAACTTCATGTTGAAACAGATGCACCGACTGATTGACCGGCGTGTAGACGGCGTTATACTCTGGCCCAAGGTAAGTGAGGTCTATGGTACCCACCTGGATGAACTGGAATCGCGTGATCTTCCGGTCGTTACTATCGACCATGAACTTGATTTTGCGGATTCGGTTATTACCGACGAAAAGCTGGGTGCTGAACGTGTGGCCCGTCATTTATATCGACTGGGTCATCGTCGTATGGGTCATCTGGCCAGCGACGGGGCCTGGAGCTGGGCCCGACTGCGTCGGAAGTTTTTTGAAGAAAGTGTGGCGGAACTGGAAGGGGCTACCTGCCAGATTGTGGAAAGTTCCCTGGATGAGGATGTGCCTGACACGGCCCGCGAGTTGCTGTTGTCTCAGCCGCGACCCACGGCAATTTTTGCCTTTAGTGACTGGGTGGCCTTTGAGATTTATAAAGTAGCCGAGGAAATGGAAATAAAAATTCCGGACGATCTTTCAATTGTTGGTTATAGCGACACGCATAAGATAGCCCAGTTAATTAATCCGCCGCTGACCACGGTGCGCCAGATGCCGCGTGAGATGGGCGCCAAGTCGGCTGAGATACTGTTGGATCGCATCAACGGCAAACTAACCGGTACCCGTACCAAACATGTCAAAATGGGCTGCGAACTCATCGTACGCAGATCCACCGCCAAAATTTAAACTATCTCTCCCTGGTATTTTTAGCCTGAAGTAAGTTATTTGAACTGCGTGTCTTTATGCCAATTTTCTCAATATTTTGAGTGACGGGTGTCAATTAGAGTGTAGTGCAGCCAGGTGTTTGTTATCGGATTTCAATTTATTGATTAAAGAAAAACCCTCGGTACCTCAGCGTAGCGGTCAAGCATTTTACAGATTATATAGGATTACCCTCTATCCACTTTTGACGGTGGCATTATTTATATCTTGATAAAAAGCACCATTTGTGTTACTATTCGTATAAGAAGTAAACATGTACTGAAAACTTAGTATTCAAGGAGAGCCAGGCTTAGGAATTTTTCATATAAGCCATTATTTTATAATGGCTTAAATAATATTAACAAAGAGGGGAATGAGCATCGGACAAAATATTTAAAATCTGGAGGGGTTTGAGATACACAAGCCCGGTTTGTCTTCTTATTCTCACCTTTCATAGCCAAAACCGCTATACTTCATATGAATCCGCGGGTAATTCAGGAACTGGATTATCTATAGATTTAAAAGAGAGACTCGAACCTCGTTCGTGACATTGAAGTTATAATTATGTAAATCATGTTATATCTATTTAGTTTTAGTTAAATAACGATATACAGAATGATAAGAGTGATACGAACAGTAGTCAGTAATTTGTTTTTGAGGAGAAAACGATGATTAATGGCAAGCAAATCCATAGTTACAGATTCATAGCGATGGCAATTTTTACATTCTGCCTGATACTACCGCAGGCTGCGATGGCGGCAACCGCGAACATTGATTTAAGCACCCCAAGGCAGACTATCAGGGGCTTTGGTGGTATGAATTTTCCCAGATGGATTGGCACCCTAACTAATGACCAGGTTGATACGGCTTTTGGCAACGGTCCCGGACAGATCGGCTTTACTATTTTGCGTATCGACGTCCCACATAACAACGCCAACTGGAGCGGCGAAATTTCGGCCGCCGTAAGAGCTAAAAGCCACGGAGCGATTGTAGTCGCATCACCCTGGTCGCCTCCGGCATCTATGAAAACTAACAATGATCTCATCGGAGGTGAACTAAGAACGGATGCATATGATGATTATGCTGATCATTTAACGGATTTTGCCAATTATATGTCATCGAATGGAGCCTCTTTGTATGCCATCTCCCTTCAAAACGAGCCCGATATCGCAGTGTCCTACGAGTCATGTGACTGGACGTCGACACAAATGAGAAATTTTCTCACAAATAATGCATCTGTAATTCCAACCAGGGTAATGGTTGCCGAGTCGTTTAATTTCAATCAAAGTTTTACTGACCCCATACTAAACGATTCGGCTGCCGAAGCGCAAATGGAAATCATCGCCGGCCATATCTATGGAGGAGGTCTCTCTGATTATCCCCTGGCTCGAAACAAAGGGAAAGATATATTCATGACTGAACACCTTGTGCTCGAAACTGACTGGGTGGACAATCTTGCAACCGGCAAGGAAATTCATGATTGTATGGTTGCGAATATGAATGCATACATCTGGTGGTATATAAGAAGATCCTACGGCCCGATGGATGAAGACGGAAATGTTACCAAACGCGGTTACGTTATGAGCCATTTCGCTAAATTCGTCCGACCGGGATACACCAGGGTAGATGCGACCGCCAGCCCTTCTTCTGGTGTTTATGTAACTGCGTATAAAAGCGGCGATTCTCTGGTGATTGTTGCTATAAATCAGAACTCGTCTTCCAGTAGCGTGACATTTTCGCTGTCTGGTGGCAGCGTGGACAGTTATACAAAGTATGAAACAACAAGTGATAATAATTTAAGTAATATGGGCTCTGTGGGCAGTACTAATACTTTGGCCGCGAATAGTATAAACACTTTTGTTGGCACTATCGGCGGTGGCGAAACTACTCCACCGACTCCGGACCCGATGCAATGGGCCAGTGGCGGCGAGCCTGCGGCAACAGGGTCAACTTCGATCATTATGACCGCTGAGACCGCCAGCGATGATAGTCCACCCGTGTCCTATTATTTCGAATGTACTACAGACGGCAGTGCCAGCAGCACATGGCAGACAAGCTTAACTTATGAAGCGCAGGATCTTACACCATCGACGTCATATACATTCCGTGTTAGGGCACGTGATGACTCCCCTGCTCAAAATGAAACGGAATGGTCCGGCACGGCATCAGCGACAACCGACCCGCCAAGCACTGACGTGGAACTGGTAACACCGTGGCAAACAGGTCTGACCAATGAAAAGCCGAGCGCTACAAACCGCGCGCTAATTTTCGTCGCACACGGTGAGATGGACGGCGTCATGGATCTTACTGATGTAACATACGGCGGGCAGTCGATGAACAAAGTCGTTGAGGGAAACTACAGTGCTACCATCGAGGCTTATGTGGCGGCATATATTCTTGACGAGGCGGGTATCACGGCTGCGACCAATGATACATTTAACCCGACTTGGGATACAGAACCGGCCGAGATTAAATATGCCAGTGTATTTCTTTCAAATGTCAACCAGGCTGACCTCACCGGAGATTCTGCTACCGCAGGAGGTACAAGCTCTACAATCTTAACGTCTTCGCTTACCACAAATAACGGCGATATGGTTATAGACGCAGCCACATGCGGCAATACGGGTACATATACATTAAACAACGGTTTTACCCAGGGAAGCCACCAGTCATCGGCATCATCCACGGGTGTAACAGGCTATAAATCCGCAACCGCTATTGATGAAACTCCAAGCGTTACCCACAACAGCGTTAATCGCCAGGTAATAATCGGCTTCGTGGTCCAGGCCGCCGAAGCCAACGGATTTGAAAACTGTTCGCAGGTTCAAAGTGGCGGGTACCGGCTTGCCTCAGACCTTAATGAGGACTGTTATGTAAACTTGGGCGATCTTGAAGTACTTACGTACTACTGGCTTGATACTGACTGCTCAGAACCCGACAATTGTGAACATAGTGATTTTGAGCCGGACAGTGACGTTGATTTTGCCGACTTCAGCGATTTCGCAATGCAGTGGATGCAGTGTAATAACCCCACAGACTCTGGCTGCACACCAAACTGGTAAAAAGCAAATTGACTTTATTCTAAACGTGTACAAAATGACAAATGAACCAAGAACGACAACAAAAATGTGGAAGGTCTCTTTTCCTGGCAGCCGTATTGCTGACGTTGTTATTTCTGAGCCGGCCGGCGTTTAGTCAAGTTGCTATACTTGGTGACTGGCAGACAAGCACAAGTCGTACAAAATAATCCGGCACTCTTTGGAGACCAATCAGAATCCCTGTCCACTGATTTGAATGATCAAGGTAGCGCCAGTTCACTCGAAATACTGCAGTTCCGGAGAATTTACGGTGCTCTTTAACTTGCCGGTCACAGTAGTATTCAGACTACCCAAACCTACCACCTTAGCATCCATGATGAGGAGATGAAAAGGGCGCAGGTCGTGCAGGGAATACTCCTTAAAAAATCCCCGCAAGCGACCTGACTGACCCACTTTGCCCCCAAACGGGCATTTTCGGGTCGAAAGAGTTTTGAGCGGTATTTGTAAGATGTTTAATAGAAAGGAGTTATAAAACCGCGCCCGGCAGGACTCGAACCTGCAACCTTCGGATTCGAAGTCCGCGACTCTATCCAATTGAGCTACGGGCGCAAATCCTTTTATAACTTAGAGTTATAAAAATATTGATTATAGAAAGACAGTTTGTTTTCTATAAGTAATGTTATCAATCTTCCTGAATCTACGGGGCTTGCAGGTAAAATTCAATTTAAATTTATTAAATTTGCGCTTGAATTATGGCATTGACATAGGGAGATAAAAAGGCAGAATAAACATAACTGTTTAAAATATGGCAGGTTATAAGGAGAGAGCTTGAATAGTGGTTTCTCATGGAAGTGAAAATATAAAACGGTCACATTTTCTGTCAACAGGAGAGGCACCCGGCTCGTCCAAGGATTATAGTAAGGAATCGGAGAATAAAGCTCCATGGAGCCAAGTGATGATGTTTTAATAAAGGCCCATTTGCAGGGTGATGGGGCGGCGTTTGGTGAACTGGTTCGCCGGCACGGGGATTCCCTGATGGGATACCTGATGCGGTTGTGTAAGGACCGGCATCAGGCAGAAGATATGTTTCAGGAGTCCTTCAGCCGGGCGTATCAGAAGGCCGGCCTGTTCAAGGGCCGGAGCTCTTTTAAAACATGGCTCTATACGATAGCCACAAATATTGTGACTGATTTTTATCGTAAACAGGGGGGCAGGCCTCAAACGGTGTCGTTGAATCAAACACAAAAAACTTGTGATGGAAAGAATTGTACTGAAGCCCTGATGCCGTTAACGGTTCATACAAACAAAACTGAAAATCCTATGGAAACCGCCAGTTTAACAGAACAAAAAGCCCAGGTGCAGCAGGCCCTGGGGCAGCTTCCCGAACGCCAGCGAACCACAGTGGTACTGGCCTATTATCAGGGTCTCAGTTATAAGGAGGTAGCGCAGGTGATGGGATGTTCGCTGGGAACGGTTAAGACGCAGATGTTTCGGGCGCTCAGGACCTTGGCAACCCTGCTCCCGGAAGTGGCCGGAGGTGAACTATGATAAAACACCTTGATCAGGATCAGTTAATTAAATATCAGTTTAATCTGGCCTCGGATGCTCAGAAAGATGCGGTCCGGGAACATTTGGAGACCTGTGACGAATGTCGAAAGCGTTTAGAACAGCTTAAACATAAATTTTCCGCTCTGGATGTATTACAGGCGGAAAAAGTATCTGAAGAGTTGATTGAGCAAACCCTGGATAATTTACCCAAGGTTGCTCCTGCTGCCAGGCCTATATATTTTCGCCTTCCTGCCTGGCCGGCCGCAGCAGCGACTATTATTATCGTGGTCGGTGGCGTTCTCTGGTGGCAGGCAATTAATGAACCCATGCAGCCAAATAATGTTTGGGTGAATATAGAAGGTGAGCAGGTTGCCAGAGATGAAACAAAAGTCGAAGATATTGCCATGGGTGTAAAGACTGTACCATCTTCCCCACCGATTGTTGCCAAAACTTTAAGGGAATCAGACAAAATAGATAGAGTCCCGGCAGAGGAATGGGTATCGGAAAAGCCGCCTTTTGCCCCGGCCAGTAATATTGAGCTGGTCACCCTGCCCCGGCGGGAGAATGTGCAGATTACTATTTATAATCACGCGGATTTGACGCTGGTCCGTGAACAGCGCAATCTAACCCTGAAAAAGGGATGGAACTGGCTCCAGTTCATGTGGGCCGACACCCTGATTGATCCGACGTCGCTGCATCTGGAGCCGCAAAAACACGCGGGGCAGATTGAAGTAGAGCAACTGGTCTTTCCACCCCGACTGCCGCAACTGGGACGCTGGCTGATCAAGTCGCAGGTGTCCGGCCGGGCGCCGTTTGAGATTAGCTATTTCACGGCCGGCATCGAATGGCGGGCCTTTTATATGGGAACGCTGGCGGAAGATGAACATACCATGATCCTGCAGGGCTATGTACGCGTGGATAATTACAGCGGTGAGGAATATGAAAATGCTCAGACACGCCTGATTGTAGGCGAAGTCCATCTGCTCGATCAAATTGTCGAATTGGCTCTTCGTCAATATGCTTACGGCGGCCCGGTCCCGGGGTTCTATGATATGGATGATTCCTCTGGAGCTGTTTGGGGTGCTTTGAAGTCGCCAGATAGAATTTATGGTATGATGGGGGGTTATGCGGGGGATATGAAATTCGAGGGCAACCAAAAGATCAAGCAGATTGTAAAGGAAGGACTCAGTGAATATTTTCTTTATACGATCGAGGGTACGGAAACCATACCGGATGGCTGGGGCAAGCGTCTGCCTTCGTTTAAAACAGAGAATATCCCGGTTGAGAGTCTGTATAAATATGATGAGCAGCGCTGGGGCAAGCAGACGGTACGCTTTCTCACTTTTACCAATGATGAGGAACATAAACTGGGGCGCACGCCTATTCCCGACGGCATTATCAAGATTTACCGGCAAATAAATGAACAGGAAAATCTTTCCTTTGTCGGCGGGTCGTATATGAAGTATATCCCGGTGAATGAAGAGGTGGAACTGGACCTGGGGCCGGCGCAAAAGGTTATGGTCGAACCGAAGGTTATGGCCATGCATACGGAGAATTACATATTCGACTATAAAGCCAATATCAGCGGCTGGGACGAGGTGCGTGAGTGGGAGATTACCGTGACCAATGCCCGGGACCTGGCCATCGAAGTGGAAATCACTCACAACCTGGGCACGGCCTACTGGACGCTGGCAATGATACATCCTCAGGTCGGATATGCCAAACACGATATGACCCGGGCCCGATTTACTCTGGAAGTTGAGCCCATGACCAAATTCAAATTTACCTTTACCGAACGTATATACCAGGGGCAACGACAGGAAGCCTATGATAAACAGTTATGAGCAGTAATTTGATAAAGGGTGGCATGCCTGCACGAAGCTTGGGCATGCTGATAAGAACAAATTAAGAATCTCACTATTTTTTAAGGAGATGTATGATGACAAGTAAAAGTAACTTTAAATTGATGGGTTGGCTGTTGACGGCGAGTCTGGTTTGGACTTCGTCAGCGCAGGCGCGGATTAAGCTGGTGGCGCTGCCGGAACGGGCGGACACCATAATCCGGCTGGATAATCCGCAGGCCACACTCATCGAAGAGGAGCGGGTCCTTACCCTGCAGCAGGGTATGAACCAGGTGGATTTTTCCTGGAAGGGTGTCAGTATCGATGTTGATTCCATCCGGCTGAAGGTGCTGGATCATCCCGAAAAGGTGACACTTTTGAATGTCAGCTATCCGCCCAACGAGGCGGCTTTGGTCTGGCAGATAAGCTCCGCCCAGGCCTGGGAGGAGACCGTACGGATCAGCTATCTGCTCAGCAATATCGACCGGCTGATTACCTATAAGGCCGTGGCTGATAAAAAAGAAACACAGCTCGATTTGAAGAGTTTTCTGATTTTACGGAACTTTTCCGGTGAAGATTTCGAGCAGGCCAAGGTGCTGATCGATTACGGAGAAGCCTTTGATCGCGGTATCCAGCACGAGGAGACCAAACAACTGCTGTTTATGAAGGAACCCAAAGTACCTATTACCAAGGTCTGGACCTTTGACGCGCGAAAACTGCCCTGGGATCCGGAAAAGATGCCGGAGCGGAATATCGGCATTCCGGTCAGTTATCGGATTGTCAACGACCAGAAGAGCAACCTGGGTAAATTCGCGCTCTGGTCCGGCAAGGCCCGGATCTTCCAGGACGATGGCCACGAAAGCACCATCTTCCTGGGCGAGGATGTGACCGGCATGGTTCCGGTAGGAGAAAAAACGGAACTTTATATCGGAGACAGCCGCGACATCGTCATCACCCAGCGCAAGATGCGAGAAACGCAAATCAACATCCGCCGTAATACTAAAAATCAGATGGTGCTTTACGATATGGACGAGATTATTACGGCCAAGATTGAAAACTTCAAGGATTCGCCGGCCGTGTTGACCGTGATCGAATATATCCCCGGCGAATGGAAAATGATCGACTGTAATATGGATTACGAAAAGGAAGATGCCAATACCCTGAAATTTGAGATTACCTTACCGGCCCGGACCGACGACGGACCGGCCGCGATAAACCTGGAAATGCAATACCATCGCCTTAATATTCGACCATAACCCTCTGGAAAACTGTCATTTCTGCAGAAGCAGGAATCCATTGTCAGGTAGATAAGATAAACATAATGAATAATAAATAAGGAAGGATTAGAAATGAGACGCTTATTATTACCATTAGTTATGTTGTTATTATGTTCCATTACTTTCGCTAAAGTCGATTTAGTGACCTTACCCACGCGTGATACCGTACAACTGACCATCTACAACTCTGCGGACCTGACCCTGGCGCGGGAGAGCCGGGCGTTAACGTTGAAGCAGGGTCTCAATAAGCTCCAGTTTTCGTGGGCCAATACGCTGATTGACCCGACCAGTCTGGAGATGCTGGCCTTATCAAATGCGGATAAGATCGATATCTTTGATCTTACCTTCCCGCCCCGGGTGAGGGAACTGGGCCTGTGGAATATCCAGAGTGGCGTAAGCGGCAAGGTGCCGGTCGAGATATCCTATTTTACCAGCGGTCTCTCATGGCGGGCCTTTTATATGGGTACGCTTGCGCCGGACGAAAAGACCATGCGACTGCAGGGCTATGTGCGGGTCAGCAATAACAGCGGCGAAGATTATGAAAACGCCCAGACCCGGCTCATTGTGGGCAAGGTCCATATACTGGATGAGATTGCCGAACTGGCCCGGCGCCAGTATCCTTACGGTCGGCCGGGAGAAGTCGGCCCCTATTTGCCGGCGGCTGTGTCTATGGAAGAGAAAGAAATGAGGGGAAAAGGCCGCAGGATGATGGCCATGGAGGCGATGGACATGGCTATGCCGGCCCGCCCCAAGGAGATTACCAAGGAAGGGCTCAGCGAGTATTTTCTCTACACGATTGAAGGCACAGAAACAATTCTTAACGGCTGGTCCAAACGTCTGCCCTCGTTTGATACGGATAAGATACCCGTGGTCAATCTCTATAAATATGAACTGGAACGTTTCGGCGAATCCGTGGTTCGATTTCTTAGTTTCAAAAACGATACCGAACATGAGTTGGGTCAGACCCCCATCCCCGGCGGCATGCTCAAGGTCTATCGTACGGTTGATGCCGAGAAGCATCTGTCCTACGAAGGCCAGTCCGCTTTTAAATATATCCCGGTGGATGAGGATGTGGAACTGAACCTGGGCGCCGTGACCAACGTGGTGCTGGAAGCGAAACTGATGGACTATAGTACGGATAATTACCGGTTCGATTATAAGCTTAATGTGTGGGGCTGGGACGAGATTCGCACCTTTAAGATTGAGGTGAAAAATACGCGCGAGGTACCGGTCAGGGTCGAGATCAAACGCAACTTTGATACCAGCTACTGGACCCTGAAGGAAAGCGGCGCGTATGGAGCGTATGAAAAGGTGGACATGGACACCGTCAAGTTCACCCTGGAACTGCCGGCCCGCTCTAAAAAGCAGTTCCAGTACATTCTGACCACGTACCACGGCAAGCGCCAGGAAGAAATGCCGGCCAACTAATTCTGGACAACGATTGGAATTATCGGCGACAACGATAAGTTCGATTTCGCACTTTTTATTGGTGGTCATTTAGGCTTATACGAACGGAAAGGCCCTTTTGAATGAAAATTATAACGGAAAAACTACGAAAGTTAAAGATAAGATGTTGACAGGATTCCGGTTAAGGCTTATTTGTCGTTTTTGTTTGATTCCGTGCCCCGATAGGTCTAAAATATAGTAGTATGTAATGTAAATTCACTTGTGAGTGGTTGATGAGATTTTTTTTAAAAACTGAACGGAATCAATAATGTTTGATTTACCAGTATCGGAACTTATCATTTTAATGGGAGTAGTAGTCCTTTACCTGGCCGCCTCTGTGTTCGCGTTGCTCCAGATACGGCCGGAAGGGCTGAACTATCATTCTCCCCTGGTCCATCTGATAGCCCTGGCCGTGGTTTTGGAGATTGTACTGCTGATATTACGAGGCACGGCCATCAGGAAAATACCGCTGACAGACTTGTTTGAATCGATGGTTATGCTGACGGTTGTTTTTGGGATCATCTATCTGATTCTGGGACTATTTATTCGTCAGGTATGGTTTAGTTCGGTTATGACCTGGGTTATTTTGATTCTGGTATTACTGACCTGCACCATCGCTCGCCCGGCCGGTCCGCCGCATGAACTGGCGACGCTGCCCTGGGCTATTGCGCATGGTATGTGTATGATTCTGGGCGCGGCCATGATTTTGATAGCCACGGCCACCGCGGTGGTTTATCTATTGGGCTGCCGGCGGCTCAAACACAAGGACGTGTGCAAGGTCATCGGCGTGGTCCCTAATATCCAGAAACTCGAACGGATCAATTTATTTACGCTCAGAGCCGCGTTTGTATTGGTCACTCTCGGGATCGGCAGTGGTATCTGGGGAGTGTGGCGGGCTCAGGAAACGCTCGAATCCGAACCACTTAAATGGCTCTTCGACTCAAAAATTCTGGGAGTCCTTATAACCTGGCTCATACTGGCCCTGGTCCTGCTGGCCTGCCGGCTGCGTTTGATCAGGGGAAAACGTATCGCCCAGACCACGATTGCCGCCTTTATCTGGATAATCTTCTCGCTGGTGGGAGCCACTATTTTATGTAAAACCAAACATGATTTTTCCCGGCCTGATCTGCCGAAGAAAACGCAATCGGTTGAAATGCAAAAATGAAGATATATGTACTTGGCCTCAATCATAAAACTGCCCCGATAGCGATACGGGAGAAGCTGGCCTTCAACCAGGACCAGAGCACCCGGGTTCTGGTTGAGCTCAGGGAAAGGTATCCTGATGGCGAATTTGTCCTGCTTTCCACCTGTAATCGGACCGAGCTTTATCAGGCCGGGCCGCGCAAGAACGATCCGGGTCCGGAGACCCTGGCACAGTTCCTGGCGGACCACTGCGCTGTGGAATTAAAGGATTTCAAAGAATTCTTATATGTCTATCGTGATGATGAAGCGGTCCGGCATCTGCTGGAGGTCAGTGCCAGTCTGGATAGTCTGGTCATTGGTGAGGCACAGATAAGCGCCCAGGTCAAGGACAGCTATCGTCTGGCTGTCGCGGCCCGGACCAGCGGCAAGGTTCTGAACCGTCTGTTCCACTGTGCCTTTGCCTCCAGTAAGGAGGTCTATACCATGACCAGTATCACCCAGCGCCGGGTGAGTGTGGCGGGGGTGGCCATAGAACTGGCCCAACAGATATTTGAAAGTATTTCCTCGGCCCGGGTGGCGGTGGTCGGGGCCGGTGAGACAGCGGAACTGCTGATCCAGCATCTGAGTGATATCGGCTGCCATACGATTACGGTTTATAACCGTACGCTCAAGCGGGCGGAGCATATGGCCCGCCGGTATAATATCTCCGCGGCCGACTGGGACCAATTGCAGGAGGCGCTGCGGGAGGTCGATATTGTGGTGGCGGCGGCAAATGCCCATGATCATTTATTTGATAAGACCTTTTTAAAAGGCCGGCGTCGCGGGTCGCTGCTGATTATTGATATTGCCGTGCCGCGCAACTTCGACCCGGCCGTCAACGACCTTGAGGGTATCTATTTATACAACATCGATGACCTGGCCCATGTGATCCGGGAAAATATCAAGGCGCGGCAGGATGATATCGGCCTGGCCCAGGAAATCATTGCCGACAATGTGGCCAGTTTCATGGACTGGTTCGGCGTCATGGACATCGGTCCCCTGGTCGGAAAACTCCGTGACAAATTCCACGACCTCAGCCAGAGAGAACTGCAGAAGTTTCTCTCCGGCGAGGTGGAGATTCCGCCGCTGCAGAAACAGAAAATGCAGGCTGCCATGAACCGTATCGTGGATAAACTCCTGCACCGGCTCATCAATAACTTCCACACCCTGGCCAAAACCCACGGACCCGACGAAGTCACGCGCATCATCGAAAGCATCATCCACCACCAGGACCGGACGTAATCAATCCAGGCCGACATCCACCAACCGGAGAGCCGTGTGCGGGAAACCCGCACGCACAGTTCGGAGGGAGGGGTGATGTAAAGCAATGCGTTATCCCTACTACCTGTATGAGGTGAGAGTATGCATGGGAATTTGGGGGGTATATTTGACGCTAGCGTCAAAAGTATTTCGAAAGGTTGTTTCTAGATTAAAAACAACGATTTTAAATGCCAATATCCACTTTTGACGCTGGCATCTATTTATAACTTGACAAATAATTGTTAGTTGTGTTAAAATAATGTTTATAAGTAAACGATTACTGTCAAGGAGTGTCAGGCTTAGGAGTGGCTCATATAAACCGTTATTTAATAATGGTTTAGATAAATTTCATAGAGGGGAATGAGAACCGGAGAAGGTTTTACTCCATCCGGGGGTGCAAACTCCGAACCAGCCCTATAAATCTTCTTATTCTCACCTTTATATTACGAATAACGCAACAACAATACCTTAAATATTCTCAGAGGAGACAAAGATGATGGGCAAATCTATCTGGGTGTGTTTATCACTGGTGGTTATTTATTCAGGGATGCCGGTGTATGGCAGCGCTAATGTGCTGGAAAATCCCGGTTTTGAAAGTGGCACCACCGGCTGGTCGGCGCGCGGGTGTTCTATCAACACCGTGACCTGGCCGGTAGCGGGCGGGTCCTACAGCGGCCGGGCATTTGACCGCAATGCCGGCACGCAGGGGATCCAGCAGGATATGATGGGCAAAATGGTGATCGGAGAAAACTATCAGATCTCCGGGTGGGTCAGGACCGTAAATGCCGCCAGCGACAAGATCGATATTGCCATAGAAATAACCGATAGCAGTGGTACTGATTATTATACGATTGACAGCGTCCCGGCGGTTAACAGCAAATGGACCAAATTTTCAGGCAATTACACCCTGAGAGTGGACGGGGCCCTGACCGAATTGCTGCTGTATTTTGATGGTCCTGACGCGGGAGTGAACTTCTGCGTGGATAACGTGGTGGTTTACGGACCTGAGACCGGTACCAGCAATCCGGACGCCGTCTGCCAGATCAATGTGAATACGCGCTACCAGGTGATAGAAGGTTTTGGGGCAGCCGGCGCGTGGTATGAAAACTTTCTTACCGCCCATCCCCTGAAAGAAACCCTCTATAACATTCTTTTCAAAGAGCTGGGGCTTGATATCTACCGTTTGCGCAATGTTTATGATCAGGGCAATCCCGGCTACTTGAGCCGGTCGGCGGAAATTATCGCCGCCGGCGAGGCCGCGTTAGGAAGGCCTCTGAAGATCATGATATCCTGCTGGTCACCGCCGGTCTATTTGAAGAGTAACGACAGCCTCAACGGGGGCACCCTCAAGAAGGACACTTCCGGTCAATATATGTATGATGAACTGGCGGAATGGTGGGCGGACAGTCTGGAGGTATGGAGCGGTACATACGGTGTTCAGGCCGACTATATCAACATACAAAATGAGCCGGATTATGAGACGGACTGGGACTCCTGCCGATACAGCGGCCGGCAATCGTACTGGTGGCCCGGTTATAACCAGGCCTTCGAAGCGGTCTGGCAGGAACTAAATTCCCGCATGGGCTCGGGCATGCCCAAGATGCTCGCGGCCGAAGCAACAGGTCTTCTCAGCTCCTATACCTATTTAGATAATATAACCAACTATTCCCATGTGTATGGGTATTCACACCATCTCTATAATATCAACAGTGGTCAAAATCCCGACGATTATATTTCGTACATGACCAGCTTCGCCTCAGAATATGGCGACCGGCCCATTTTTCAGACAGAGTACGAGGCCAGCACGGGTTCATGGCCGGATGCCCTGAACCTGGCACTACTGCTGCATAATTCACTGACGGTAGAGGGAGTATCGGGATATTTGTACTGGGATTTGTTCTGGGGTGAATCCGGCGGGCTGGTAACCCTGCCGTCTATGGGCAGTTCCGACTACATCATTAACTCCGACTACTATGGATTTAAGCATTATTCTGCTTTTATCCATTCGGGCTGGCAACGGGTGTATGCCTCGGAGAATGCTTCTGATTTGAGAATGTCGGCCTATATCAGCCCGGACAATCAGGACCTGACCGTAGTGCTCATCAATACAAGTCCCGACACCTCGATTGATGCCGACATTTCCTATACCGGCTTTAGCAATGCCGATGCTGAGTTTTATCGTACCAATCAGTCTAACAACTGTGTTAAAGTGGGAAGTTATAACGAAATCAGTCAGTTAACGATTCAGCCCAGAATGATCATAACCCTGGCGCTTTCGGAGACGGTTCATGATACAACGCCGCCGCCGGCGCCGACCGCCCTGGAGGCCACGGCCGGGGAAACCTATATCTTTCTGGATTGGAATGACACCGGCGGCGACCTGGCCGGCTATAATCTCTATCGTTCCACTACCAGTGGCAGCGACTACAATAAACTTAATGGATCCCTTTTAAGCAGTTCCTATTACAACGATACCAGTACTGAAAGCGGTGTTACGTATTACTATGTGGTCACTATGGTGGATAACTCCTCCTATGAGTCCGGTTACTCGAATGAAGCCGGCGCTACCTCTACTAATTCCTCCCCGCCGGCGGCGCCGACCGGCCTGACAGCCACTCCGGTCGAAGAAATAATCTTACTTGACTGGAACAGTAACCTGGAAAGTGACCTGGCCGGCTATAATGTGTATCGCTCCACGACCAGCGGCAGCGGCTATACCCAGATTAACACTTCACTGGTAAGCAATTCGATTTATAACGATATCGCCCCTCTTACCAACGGTATCACTTATTACTACGTAGTAACCGCTGTGGATGAGGAATTGAATGAGTCCGGTTACTCGAACGAAGACTCAGCCTCGGCCATTTTTCCCATGCATTATGAAGACTTTGAAAGCGGCTTCGGGGACTGGGTAAATATGACAGGCATAGATTCGCATGACTGGACCCGCAATTCCGGTGATACATCCTCGGCTTATACCGGACCGGATAACGGGGCCCTGAGCAGCACCTGGTATGTCTATCTGGAGTGCTCCTCGGAAGACGGCGGCGCCTTCAATCCCGGCGATACGGCGATCCTCGAAAGTCCTGAGATTGAAGAGGCCATGGACCGCGTTATGATGTTTTATTATCACATGTACGGCGACGATATCGGTACGCTCAGTGTCGATGTTCACGATGGCGCCTGGCATTACGGTATCTGGAGCCGCAGCGGGCAGCAGCATGTCTCCAGTACTGCCCCCTACACCCGGGCGATTGTGGACCTGAGCGCTTACAGCGGCCCGATCCGGATTCGGTTCCGGGCCGTGGCGGCCGGCAGCTATCGCGGCGATATGGCGATCGATAACATTGAAATCGCCGGCATCCCGCCGCAAGCGTTATACGGGGATTTCACCGGGGATAACATCGTGGATATGAACGATTTACCGGCGTTCCTGGGATACTGGCTGGCGTCCGATTGCGGCGAGATTGATCTGAATGGTGATTGTGTGATCAATCTCCATGAATATTCGGAGTTTGCCAAGAACTGGCTGCTGGATTGAAAATATATATTCAATCCGAGGAAAATAAAAATCAAGTTATAGAATAAAAATCCCCATCCCCAAACCCGCCAGGGACGGGTTCCTGTTTTCACAGGGATAACGACCTTGATATTGCCACCCATCATACTGAGTTATTGGTGCAGGAAATAAATATTATTTCGCCGGCGGAGATAACATATCGTCGGCGCGGGTGATGATTTCCAGGCACATGCGCGTATTGTGATAGGGAGCTTTCCAGAAGCCTACTTTGGCAAAGGGTCTGGGGGTCAGGTTTTCGTCGAGGCTGTTAATCCATTCGCCGTATTGATGGTCGATGAAATACCGGTCTATGAAATTCCAGATAAGGTTGGCGGTATCGAGGTATTTCTGGTTATGGGATATCTGCCAGGCGTTAAGGTATCCGATCACGCCTTCGGACTGGGGCCACCATGAATAGGGGACATTCCTGGATAGTGATAATTCCTCGTTCCAGAGTCCGCCCTGGGGGGAAATGCCCTGATAGGTAAAGTCGGCGATCTTCAGGGCCAGTTCCTCGCATTTTTTGATTAAGGATTCATCGCCGAGAATATGGGCGGTCTCCAGCAGCAGCCAACTCGCCTCGATGTCGTGGCCCCAGGACATATCATCCCGGAGCGCCTGCCAGTCGCGGCTGAAAAAATCCCGGAAATGACCGGCGTCGGGATCGATCATTTTCTCCAGAAACAGATAATCGAGCATGGCCGTGATATCCTTTTTGAGTGTATCGTCCGGCCAGACGAGATAGAGACAGGTATAAGCTTCAATGATATGAAGATGGGTATTCAATGATTTATCGCGAGCGAGACTGGAATCCGTCCAGGCGCTGCGCATCAGTTTCCACTGACGGGTAAAATTTTCAAAATACCCCTGATACTCGGTATCAAGGGCATGTTGCTTCATTAAACGGTACAGGTCCAGCGCCTGTTTCAAGACATCTTCATCGAGGGTCACACGGTAATACTCGCTCAGGCCGTAAAGGGCAAACGCCTGACAGTAAATCACCTTGCGCGGATCCACCGGTTCTCCCATAGAATCCAGTTCATAATAATAGCCGCCATACTTCTTATCTAAAAAGTAATGGGTCAAATAGTCATACGCTCTTTGAGCGATCTTGAGGTATTTTTCGTCCTGCAAAACGCGATAGGCCGCGGAAAAGGTCCAGAGAATACGGGCGTTTAAAACAATGCCCTTATTGGCTTCCCGGTCAGGGGTATTATCCGGAGCGATTTGTCCGTAAAAGCCACCGTTGGCGGTATCGACAGTATTTTCCATCCAGAACGACAGAATGTTGTTTCTAACTTCCTCCAGCGCCTTTTCTTTTAATGGTTGCATATGTACGGTCATGGCACTCTCCTGTATATTGGAATAGTCCGTTTCGCCGGATATGTTCCTGCCTTTGATCCGGTAATAATAGGTTTTGCCTTTTGGGGCCGTTATATTGCCAAACAGTCTTCTGTCCGGCACGGCATCTTCAATTCCTTTTCCTACAATTTTCCAGGGACCTTTGGGCGTTTCGGCTCGTTCAATATCATAAACGGCGGCCCCGGTAGAGCCACGCCATAGTATATCATCAACGGAATGGATGGGCAACAGGTGCGGAGTTGGGGTGGGCACGGGCAGCGGCGGTTCGGGCAGGCCGCGAATCTGATAAGCCTTTTGCCTTAAGGTATGCAAAAGATTTTTCTCATCAATATTATCAGCCGAGGCAAATCCGGGCCAATGATAGGAGGCATAGCCGCCTGATTCGCCGTGAAAAAAGAATCCGCCATCCCGGCGATGAGACCGGATACCCCACAACAGGGCGCCCGAGGTACCGTTGCGTATCACTTCATCCATAAACTTGACCAGTACCTCCGTATCGCCCATACCAAACTCATCGGCAATCAGAACCTTGCCGGCGGCTTTGGTTTGCTGTTTGTCTTTGCGGTTCAGGTCAGCCAGGTCCGTGGAGCGCCCGGCCCAGGCATTCCAGTACACATAATAATGCCTGCTGATTATATCGATATGGGGATCTCCCAAAAATTTAGCCATGTCACCCCCCCCTTCCATAACCAGATGGTTGTGGTCCAGGCTTTTAATGTGTGCGGCCATCTCCTGCGACCAGTGGGTGATCTGTTCCTTCCAGAATGCTTCTCTATCGGCCAGTTGGTTGTCGTAGATATAGCTGTCCAGTTCGTTGCCCAACTGCCAGGCCAGGATGGCCGGGTCATCCTTGTATAGAACGCCGGTATAAACATTTTTCCGGTTGAGTACGTCCTGAATGAGGTTTTTGAAGTCCTCCTTGAGTTGGGGATCGGACCAGAAAACGTTGCCGTCTTTATCACGAAAAGCGGCGAATTCCTTTACACCGCGCCAGCCCCAGAATGAATGAGAATCGATAAACGGCAGGATAAGCCGGACATCCAGTTCGTTGCATAGTTGTAATACCTTGTCCAGCGTGCGAAACGCTGATTCGTTATAGTCGCCGGGTCCCTCGATATAAACCGGTATCTCCTCCTGGCCTTTTTTTCGGATCGAAAGGGTAAAGCAGCGGGTCGCGGTGCCGCCCATCTGGCGGATGGAGGTGAGGGTATCACGGATTTCATATTCGTCCGGGAACCGGTTGGAATAATCCGGGAGTAACTGCTCTTCGTTCTGATGCAGGTTGGAAGAGGCCAGGGCAAAGAACCGGAACTCCTGATCGCCGGCCATCAATTTATCCCCGTCACGGGTAATGAAGTTTTTTAAAGGGAGGGTTCCTTTGTGTTCCTTCATAGCCGTAGTTCCCGAAACACCTGAAATCGCCAGGAAAAACGAAGCAACCATGACAGAAATGCGCTTGGACTTTATCATAATATGTCTCCCCTTGTTTTACATAACAACCGCCGGAAAGACAGACACGTTTGCTTGACCCGTGAAACGGACCAGGCAACCCGTGCATTTAACATTTTCATATTAGATTTCCGAATTTTCTTTCAAAAAGGCCAGCAGTTCATCCACCTGGCAGAAGGCCACGGCAGTGACGGTGTCGGCGGCGCCGTAGTAGATGGCGATTCGGCCGGTCAGAGCGTCAACCAGGGTGGCGCAGGGAAAAAAGACGTTAGGGACGAAGCCGACGGTTTCGTAATCTTCCTCCGGGGTGGCCAGATAGTCACTGGTGCGCAGGAGCACTTTAGTAGGATCGTTTAGATCCAGCAGGGCGGCGCCCATACTGTAAACATAGCCGTTACAGGTGGTGATCACGCCGTGATAGAACAGCAGCCAGCCCTGGCTGGTTTCGATAGGGGCCGGGCCGGCGCCGATTTTGGTACCCTGCCACCAGCCGCCGCCGCTTTGCATGACCAGGCGGTGTTTGCCCCAGAAAGTCATATCCGGACTGTAAGAAATGATGATGTCACCAAATGGCGTATGCCCGCTGTCACTGGGCCGGCTGAGCAGGGCATACATGCCGTTGACCTTGCGCGGGAAGAGTACGCCGTTGCGGTTGAAGGGCATGAGGGGATTTTCCATCTTGATAAAGGTTTTGAAATCCCTGGTCTTGCCCATGCCGATTGATGGGCCGGGAAAATCGTCACACCAGATGATGTAGTAGGTGTCTTCGACCTTTAAGAGGCGCGGGTCGTAGGCATAACCGTTTTTCACCGGCTTTCCGGATTCGTCCTGCCATTTAATCGGTTCGTCCTCGAGGGTCCAGTTAAGGGCATCAGTGCTTTCGCCGTAAAACAGTTGGGGCCGGACCTTGCGGGTATCCGCCCGAAAAACGCCGACAAACTGACCTTTATAGGGAACGACCGCACTATTAAATACGCGAGCTGCCTGGGGACCGGGATTCCGTTTGATAATGGGATTCTGGCTGTAGCGCCACACGGCTTCTCGGCAATCGGCCGGTTTATCTTCCCAGGGAATATTTGGTAATGGTTCACCAATGATTGTTTGACTCATTCTGATTCTCCTTCTGAATTAAATTCGAGTTCTATACCTATTTTTTATAATCAGTTCAGATTCTGTATCTTTCATTTATTGAGTATTTAAATTTTATTCCAGGCCCGCCGGCTGTCACAAGCAATCCACGTGGTGCGGGCGTATTAAGCCGGGGCCGTATCTTCATCGCTTGCCTTTCGCCTTTCGGAAAGGTCGCCTTCAATTTGCTTCATGGTTTTTTCATCCAGTTTATAAAATAACATAATAAAAATAGCTACCACGCCGGCGGCCACGGGAATAATACTCATAAGCGCCTTAATCCCATTGAGGACTTCGGGCGACTGAATTTCATTGGCCCGGAATCCAAAATAGCTCAATAACGCACCGACCACCGCGGCGCCAATTGCCCATCCGAACTTTTGGGACATGGTGGACGCGGAAAATATCAGTCCTGTCGCGCGGCGGCCCGTTTTCCATTCGGAATAATCTGCGGTATCGGCGTACATGGCCCAGATGAGCGGACTGAGCGGACCGCCGGTAAAGGACCCGATCGCCTGCAGGAAGAATATCAGGAACAACTGGTCCGGCCTTAAAAAGTAATACGCGCCGGTACAAATACAGGCAATGATAAAGAATAGCAAAAACGCTCTTCGTTTCCCGACGACTTTGGCAAACCAGGCGATAAAGAGAACCCCGAGTATGGAACAGGCCTGTCCCACGGCATTAAATCCGGAGACCAGTTCCTCGAAGCCCAGATTGTAGGTCTTGTTTATGAACTCAACCTGGTGTTCCCCGATATAGTATTTAAAATAGTGAGCCGTTACACTCATACGGGTCGCCACAAAAAGTATGAACAGTAAGGTGGTTATCAACAACAATACCCACGGTTTATTACTGAATAAATCGACCAAATCCTTCTTAACAGAGGTCTTCTGGGCTTTAGGAGGCTGTACCCGCTCCTTCACCGACAGGAAGGCAATCATAAAAAACAATACGGCGGCAATACCATATATGATAAATGAATTGCGCCAGCCTTTGGCATAATTGACGACCTGAAAGGAATAGGTCAGGGGGCCGTCGTCGACATCGATGAAAACATCGGATATATCGATTTGCTGGCTTCCAAAACCTGCTTTGCGGGAAATATTCGAAATAGGATTACTCAGGAAGGGCGGATTATTTTCAGCTGAGGTAATAATGACTTTGAATTTATATTCGGCAATGCCTCCTTTGCCGTCGGAGGCCTTTACTTTTACATTGGCCAGACCCGGTTTTCGCTCTAAAAATGATAACTCGCTGTCTTTAACACTGGGGGATACAATTTTAGTGTTATCACTTTCGGCGACAAATATCAGGGGATCATTATCCGGATCTGTGATCATCGCGGCCAAATTCAGGGTAAACGCATCAAATCCCTGTTTCAGTTTGTATTCATTCACCGCATGGGCGACCACGGGCCTGGAATTACCGGTTTCATTTACATTGACGTCAAATCTGGTTTCGGTTGAACCCCATTTTTTATCTTCGGCTGTCAGAGTGATGCGGGCGGATCCAACTCCAACTTCTTTCAGAACAATCTTAGAGTTTTCGACTTCGGCCTCCACCACCGAATCATTACTGACGCTGATTTTGTATTTAATATCTTCAGGATTATTTATTATAAATACATCGGAAAGATCGATTTCATGTTTTAGAAAACCCTGTTCCAGGTTGGTGGTGGGTATACTATTTTTAATAAGGGGTAAATTACTTTCGGTGGGATTTACCCGGAAGGCGAATTCCGTTTCGGTGGTTTCCCCGGCGCTATCGGTTGCATATAATTTGACTTTGGCGCTGCCCTGAGCCACCTCTTTGATTTGAATGACGGAATCGGTATTACTTACCTGAATGATGGAGTTATTATCCCGGCCCACATAGTCCACCATAATCAGCAGGGTGACTGATACAATGGTTCCGCTGATATAAGCAAAAATGAATTTATAGGAAGAAACGCTGGTCCGTTCGGTGGGATTTGAGGTAATAACCCCTAAGATGGAGGAATAAGGGATATTGATGGCCGTATATAACATCATTAATAAGGTAAACGTTACATACGCATAAATAATTTTTCCGGTGATGTTTAAATTGGGGGTGCTAAAGGTCAAAACTCCCAAAACGGCCAGGGGTACGGCCAGCCAGAGTAAGTAGGGTCGGTATTTCCCCCAGCGGGTGCGGGTACGGTCGGCGATCATGCCCATCATGGGGTCGTTTACACCATCCCACAGCCGGGAAACCAGTAGCAGCGTTCCGGCCGCCACTGCGGAAATCCCAAATACATCCGTATAGAAAAAGAGCAAATAAGCCATAAACGTTTGCCAGTATAATACCGACGCCAAGTCACCAAAGCCGTAGCCGGCTTTTTCTTTAAATGACAGTTTTTGATTTGCAATGTTCATTATTGGCTCCATTTAATTTATACTATATTTAGGAGGTTACCCATTTCGAGAGGTAATTCGTTACAGGTTTTCATCATTCGGACTTCTTTTCTGTCCTGTTTCTTCAGGGTAAATCTCTGTTTACCTGAATCAGGAACTATACTCTT
>JAFGHE010000285.1 GCA_016930295.1 Sedimentisphaerales bacterium | reverse complement strand
TTTTCATTGTTTGCACAAAAAAAAGACCTCATATTTGACGAAGAACCTATACGAGGAAAAAATGTATCTGGTGGGATTCGTGTAGAAATATTAGATCAACAAAATGATCTTTTATTGGTATATCTACCACAACCAACATTTGAAAACGGACAGGTAATCACAGTAAAAAGCGACCAAATTAAATCAGAATAAAAGTGATTTTATCGAATATTGAAATTCATAGAGCCCTTGACGAAAAAAGGTTAATAATTGAACCTGAACCTCAACCAAGAATACCAACATTAGGCCAAGAATGTCCTTATGACTCACATTCAGTCAATTTAAAACTCCATGAAGAGATACTCAAACCGAAAAGCGGAAAATTTTCCATCGATCTGACACAACCGGGATCATTAGCACAACTTATAACTGAGCATTCAGAAAAATATATAATAAGTAAAAAACAACCCTATATGTTAGCGCCGGGTGAATTCGTTCTTGCCCGAACACTTGAAAAAATAGACTTACCAATTATAGGCAACCCGCCGTACCTGGCCGCAAGAATTGAAGGCAAAAGCAGTCGGGCAAGATTAGGTTTAATCGTACATTGTACCGCTCCAACAGTTCATCCTGGATTTACAGGAACACTTACTTTAGAGATGGCCAACCTGGGACCCGCAACAATTTCTTTGATTCCTGAAATGTATATAGCACAATTGATTTTAGAACAAGTAAAAGGGGAGATATTACTTAATCCAAGTCAATTTCAGGACCAGTCTGATCCCAGTGGTATAACCTCCTCTTCAGTTTAATCAAAGAAATAGGAATATACAGAAAAATATCCGGTTGAAACATTACTGTGTTTACCCTGTGCAAAAAATTAGCCCGTCCTGATAGTTGGACGGATTTGGATCTGGAATTGCCGGAAAAAAGCCATGATTTTTTCCACATGATAGAACAGGAGAAATGGCAGCAGCAAATTACCAATCTTTTTTCTTAAAATAATCATGAATACTTTAACCCTAATTGTGTGGCTGGGGTAACGAGAAAGGATGTTCGATAGACTATGAAATCAAAGGATAAACAAGCACGACCATCAGAGGAGGGACAATGGGTGGAGTGTGTGCATCATTTGACGCTGCGGCCGGCTGATCCGGTACAGGCACGGAGGTACAGTTCTATTGCGGTCACGAGGCGGTCACGCTGGTGGTGGGATGGCACATCTGATTTTCGGACCGCCTTCCAGGAGCATTTAAAAGAGTACACTGACAGTATCACGAAAAAAGAGGAGACACAGGAGGAGTAAGGATAAAATTAGGGGGTTGATAATCCTGTTTATCCTGTCTTAATGAAGTAATGTTCGGTTATTAATCCCATACGGGATTGGGGCGGCCACGCAGCTCGTCTCTGCTTAAGGGGAAATTTTAATCACCCTGGTAGTTTTGAAAGCGCTGATTGATATAGCAGAGCTTGTGTATTTCATTAAGTCCGCTATATGATATACACAATATGAAGGTATGAGATACTCAATGGTTATCGGGCGGTCAAAGGGAGGGTGAGTGTGCCATCCGGACTGGGTCCATATTTACTTCCTTTAAATCCCCTGGTCCCATAAAAATCGGGATATTATACCTATCATAACGGAATTTGATGTCGTAAATATATTACTCATAAAATCAAACACATAATGTGTCGAATATAACTTTATGTAAAGCAATGTAGTTTAGTGTTGGTCAAAGTAACTATGGTTCATAGTATGTCAATTTATGAAATCGAAATAATGAGCGGAGAGGTAATATGATGCGAAAAATAATAACTTTAACATTTATACTCAGTTACGTCCTGTGGCAGGGCGGTTGTGATAAAAAGGATAGTCAGGCAGAGTCAGAAATATCACAATGTTCCAGTCCCCCGATGACGAAACAGGTGGCTCTGGTTCAGGGAATTCCGGAACCTCTCAGGCAGCCGGATGAATTCACGTCGCTGAGACCGGCGCAGCGGCCGCCGAGGGATCTGGTCCTGGTATCCCATGCCACGACCGCTGAACCGGACATAGACGGCCGGGCCGATTCGATCTGGAATTCCGTGCCGCCGCTTACGACCCTGGATTATTCTTCACAGCGCCCCATCGAATTACGCAGCCTACATACGCAGGAGTATATTTATGTTCTGGCGAGCTATCCGGACAGCGCCCCTTCGGTATCGCATAAATCCTGGTTCTGGGATCACAAAGAGCAGATATATAAACCAGGCAATGACCGGGAAGACATGTTCACCATGAAATGGCTCATGTCCGGCGAGAGTCTGTATTTGAATCCGTCACTTTCGGCGCCTCATACCGCGGATGTCTGGTTCTGGAAGGCATACCGAACCAATCCCAGCGGCACTCTGGATGATAAAAAACAGGAACTCACCCTGGATCAACAAGAAGACGCGCTGGCCATGAATTCCGATACCTACGGAACATTGTATTTAAAACGCGTGGGCGATGCCGGAACCAGCGCCTATTCTGAAGAAGTCAAATTTGATTACCTGGGAGACTTTGTTCCCCGGTTTTATGCCCGGGTCCCCGCGGGCTCCAGAGCGGACGTTCGTGGCAAAGGGGTATGGTCCGACGGCCGCTGGACCATTGAAATCCAACGGAAGCTGAAGACAGACCACGACGACGATGTACAGTTCCATCTGAATCAATCCTGTCTGTTTGTGGTCAGTCTGTATGAAATGGCCGGTTCGGAAGTTGACCAGGAATGGTATCAACCGCTGTATCGAACCGGAGACGGCTTCGACCGCATAACCTTAAAATTTGAATAGCGCTCTAAAGTTACATTTGGTTCATGACACAATTTTATTACGTCAGGATGTATAAACATGGGATTTGGTAAAGCATATAAAATAGCCCTGTTGATTATAGTGGGTATTATCATATCAAGCAGTATCTCTTCCTTCATGCTGTCCCGGAAAGTCAACGATATGATAAATACCGATATCTATTTTTATAATACGACGATAAAAATCCTGTCGGAGATTTCGTTTGAATTTTCCAATTTAAACGAACAATTAAATAGTCTGGATCCGACCCGGTCTTTCGATATCCAGAAATACCTGCAGCCCCTCGATGCCATTAAATACCAGTTGAATCAATCCATACTGCAAGACGAGGAAAATCTGGCCGTCACCAATCGACTGGGCGACTACGAACGAAAATGCCGGACCATGATCTATGTCCTGCACAGTGAATATGTTGATGATCCGACACGTGACCGCGCCCGGGAAACCATGACTCTTATCGAGAATACGATTGACAGCTCCATCTCCGAAGCGGCCAAACACTGCCGGATCAAACAAAACAATCTCTTCGAGGTCAATGAACAACTGATAAAAGAGATAAAAAACGCAAACATTCAGTTACTCGTGCAACTGGTGGGCAGCATTGTGACCCTGGTGACGGTATTTGTTTTATTGTCGAAATCATTCATTGCCCGGATACGGAAAATCACCAGGGCCACCGTGATGATCGGTCGGGGAGACACGTCCTATCGTATCAACATGAGCTCGAAGGATGAATTCGGCAGATTGTCCGACAGTATCGACCTCATGGCCGAAAAAATCCGTAATGCCGAATTCAAACTGATCGAGAAGAATCTTGAGATCACCCGGGCGTTAAATGAAGCCGAACATGCCAATAAAATCAAAAGCGAGTTTTTAGCCAATATGAGCCACGAATTTCGCACGCCCATGAATGCGATTATCGGCTTTAGTGATATCCTGACCTATGAAAAATTAACCAAAGACCAGATGACCTATGTCACTTATATCATCGATTCCAGCAAACATCTCTTAACGGTCATCAATGATATCCTCGATATCTCCAAGATCGAATCGGGAAAAATGGAAATTGAATCGATCCGATTTTCACTGGCCCGGCTGCTGGCCGGTCTTGATTCCATGATGCGGCCCATGGCCTTACAGAAAAATATAGACTTCAAGATAATACACTGTACGACCCTGCCGGCCATGATTAACGCCGACCCAACACGTTTGAAACAGTGTCTGGTGAATCTGGTCAACAATGCGATTAAATTCACGGAACACGGCCATGTCCATGTGAAGATATCATGCCTGCAGAAAATCGATGGACCGTATATGAAATTTGAGGTGGAAGACACGGGCATCGGTCTGGACGCGGATAAACGGGATACCATCTTTAAGGCATTTTGCCAGGCCGAGTCCGGTACCAGCCGAAAATATGGCGGCACCGGACTGGGTCTTTCGATTACCCAAAATCTGATTCGTTTGATGGGCGGAGAAATATCCGTCACCAGTGAAAAAGGCAAAGGAACCACCTTCACGCTGGATATACCGGCTCATATCGATATCGAGGCCGAGCCGATTTTAGAAAATGAAACCACTATGGAACATATGGCCAAACCGGACGATAGAGAGAAGATGACATTGTCAGGGCATATCCTGGTGGCCGAAGACAATCCGACCAATCAGAAATTAATTGAACTGTTATTACATAAACTGAACCTTTCCGTTTTTATAGTTGATAATGGACAGGCGGCGTTAGACGCTGCCTCACGACAGCGATTTGACCTGATTTTAATGGATATGGAAATGCCCCTGTTGAATGGGTACCAGGCCACCAAATCCTTCAGAGATAATGGCTATGACGGGACCATTATTGCGCTAACTGCCCACGCCATGAAAGGCGATCAGGAAAAGTGCATTACCGTTGGCTGTGATGATTACCTGGCCAAGCCCATCGATATAATTAAATTTAAGAGGCTGTTGGAATATTATCTAATATCAATACCCGCATCCTAATGCCACCCATATCCCCCGACTTATCTCCCCGTCTGCTTATTTCACCCTATTGTACTAGCGACGACTGGGTTCGAACCAGTGACCTGCGGGCTATGAATCCGCTGCTCTAACCAACTGAGCTACGCCGCCATGGTCTCTATATATATTTATAGAAACATCTATATTATCGAATAATTGTATTTCAGTAAATAAAATTTCTATCTGAACCCCTTTTCCAAAGCGTCTATCATATATACGAAATGCTTGTAACTTCTTTTATTTAAATTATTTATCGTTCTTTCCGACAGATGATGCGCTCGAAATTTCTCTTAGTAAACCCACATTGACGCAGGTCAGATCATTCGCCACATTTTCCGCAGCCTGGAGCTGATCGGCCGGGTAACTGGTCGCCAGGGCCAGGCAGGGCATCCCGGCGGCATGGGCGGCACTGATCCCCCAGTGGCTGTCTTCAATAACCACACATTCTCCAGGCTTAATGGGATCAGCAGACCCGAATATCCGGTTCACTCGTTCGAGGCTAAGGCGATAACCTTCCGGGTCCGGCTTACCCCGTGAAACATCTTCAGCCGCTACAATATCCACAAAATACTCCTCCAGGACCCCATGCCGGAGTATGGATTCAATCTCAACACGCAAGGCGCCGGAGCAAATCGCGGATATTATGTTATTTCCACGCAAATCCTCCATCAAATCCTTCACGCCATCCATAATTAAACTATGCTGGGATATATAGTTAGCAAATTTCGCCTTTTTCCGCTGAAAAATGCTTTCCATCAGGTCCACGTTCTCTGAGGATGGCTCAATCTGGTTATCCTTGAGTACCTCAACTATCAATTCCCGGTCTGTATAACCCAGATATTTCTGACAATATTGCATCCAGGATATATCAATACCTTCTTCCAGAAAAGTCACCCGAAATGTCTCAAAATGGGCCTTTTCACTATCGGCAATAACACCATCGAAATCGAATATGACTAAACGTAACATTAAATCTCCATAACTATTTTTAAAACAACAAGTTAATGCCGCTTTCCATCGGCTCGATTTCCAGTCTGTCGGCCGGAATATTTTATTATAAAAAATTTAAATTTCATGTTGCATGCCAAGGCGCCAAGTTATAATGGTGCTGTTGCGGTAAGGAGCTTAACATGTTCTGATTGTTTAATCAACCCCGGCAACAAGGAGTTGCGAATACGATTAAAAATATCGTTTGACAATCTATACAAAGAAAAAAACCAATTTTCAGTACTGAAAACGAATTTGTTAAAATTTCAAGTCCGGTTTTACAGGTAGTCGATAGAAAACCCAGACTACTAAAAGGTCAAATGAAGATCGGCTGCTTTTTGGCTTTACTGCTAAAATATCTGAATAGAGGTCTGTCCTAATGTGGGACAGCATCATTAAAACAAAACATGGAGTATGCTGCGAAAGGAAGGTAAAGTTATGAAAAAATGGGGAGTATTAATATTTTTTAGTCTATTGCTGTTTGGTATGTCCACCGCCTGGGGCGATTCCAACAGCGACCTGCAGGCTCAGATCAAGGCACTACAGGAACAGGTAGCCAAACTGGAGGCCCAGCAAAACCAGAAAACCTATCAGGAAAGAAACGCGGAACTGCTAAAAGATATGATGACGGAAGTCTCCGGCAGTCCATACCATCCGGCAGCCGATACCGGAATAACCGCCGGTTATGACAAACGTTTCTTTATCAAAAGTACAGATGACCAGTTCCTGCTGGAATTTGATACGCGCCTGCAATTTCGTCATACCTATCTGAAGGCCGACGACTGCGGCAGTAGCAACAACAACAGCAGTGCCAGTAATTTTGAACTGGAACGTGCCAAGCTCTTCCTGAGCGGGCATGTGATGAATAACGTCAAATATAAAATCACTCTCGATGGTGATGATGACAGCACCAACAACGCGGTATTAATCCAGGAATACGAGGTCAGTTATGGCTTCTCGCCGGATCTGGCCGTACGCGTCGGACGCTATAAAGGTCCGTTCAGCAAGCAGGAAATCACCAGTTCCGGGGCCCAAATGATGGTCGATCGGTCACTGGCAAATGAGGTATTTAACATCAGCCGGACCACCGGTGTGGAATTGGTGGGCGATCTGCCCATGTCGGATACCAGTTTAAATTATCGTCTGGGTATGTATAATGGTTTTAAGGACGAAAAACACAAACCGTTTACGGATTATGATAATAATCCCGCCGTAGGCGGCCGTATCGTCTTACCATTGCTGGGCGCCTCAACCAAGGATTTTGCTAACGAATCTGATTTGATGATGCACGAGAATCCGGTAATGCAACTGGGCGCCAGTGTGATATATAACAATTCCACCGACGAAGAAACCTTTATCGGCGGCGACGAAGATAATTATCGTATTCTGGTACGGGATGTCAACGGGGACGTTACGAGCGTTCCGGCTTATGGCGAAACCACCATGTTCGGACTTGACCTGTCATATAAACATCAGGGAGTATCCATTATTCTGGAAGGTTTTCTACAGCATGCCGATCTGAACGGTTCCCTGGTCGACGATGCCATGGGCGCCGGTGTCGTAGATAGTTATAAGATCGACAACTACGGCTGGTATGCTCAGGCCGGTGTCTTTGTAGTTCCAAAGACTTTTGAACTGGCCTGCCGGGTCGGCGGTGTATGTATTGATGACGGTCCGGATGCCATGGAGTATGCCGGCGGCTGGAACTGGTACCTGTCAGGACAGGATCTTAAATTAAGCATGGACTGCACCTATATCGATGATATGCTGCCCATCGATGAATCCAGTCCCAACCTCTATGGTTCTGCAAACAGTGGTGATAGCCTGTTAATGGTTCGTACCCAACTGCAGTTCCAGTTCTAAGCAAATAAAATCCTTATAGAACGTTTTTACAGGGCATGGCGCTTTCAGCCATGCCCTTTTTTTTTAAATTTTACCCAGATTAACACTATTGACAAAGTCACTGACTATCACTATATTTCAAAATACGTACCATTGATTTCTATACTACTGATGTATAAAATCGTTATTACAAGTTGTTTTGATTGCATCTAAAAGTGAAAAGATTTTTATAAACAGTGCCAAAGTAGCTCAACGGTAGAGCACGGCTTTCGTAAAGCCGGGGTTGAGGGTTCAAATCCCTCCTTTGGCTTTAACCTGAAAATGTGACCGGGGCAGTTAACTACAAACCTTTAATTCAGCTTTACTTTTTACTGCATGTATGGTAATCTAAACAGGCTGTATGATGCCAATGGAATTAGAAAATGCGCTTAATTGTGTTTTATGTCCCTCCAAGATATTACGTTAATTCAAACAAGGAAATGGAAAACTTCCCGAGAGGGTATGGGAAAACACCGCGGCGCAGACACATACCCCAACCGGCGTGAATCTGTAATTTACTGTTGATTCTGTGAGATGAATATGTTATAATCCAATTTTAATATTTGTGCAAATATTTGCTTGATAGATATACTAAAAATGAGGGACTAAAAAAATGCAGGATTTACCCAGGAAAAAATCAGAAAAAAAACCAAAAGTGACACGCCGGGCATTTCTAGGCGCCGCTACCGCCGCCGCCGCCTTTAGTATTGTGCCACGACATGTCTTAGGCCAGGGCTTTACTCCACCCAGTGAAAAGCTCAATGTTGCCGGCATCGGAGTTGGCGGTATGGGTGGCAGGAACATCTGTGAGATAGCCGGTGTTCGGCATCCCCGCAGGTACGGCGATACGGATAATGGTTTTACGCTTGAGGAAGAACCTCAACCACCAAAAGGCGAAAACATCGTGGCCCTCTGTGATGTGGACGACGAATATTCCGCGCTTATCTATGATACCTTCCCCAAGGCCAATAAGTATCGCGATTACCGTAAAATGCTGGAAACACAAAAGGATATCGACGCGTTGGTTATCGCCACACCGGATCATACTCATGCCGTGATCGCCATGGCGGCCATGCAACTGGGAAAACACGTTTATTGCCAAAAGCCCATGACACGTACTATTTACGAAGCACGTATGCTGACGGAGGCGGCCCGTAAATATAAAGTGATTACCCAGATGGGCAACCAGGGCCATTCCGGCGAAGGGGTGCGTCTGATATGCGAATGGATCTGGGACGGGGCCATCGGAGACGTGCGGGAAGTCCATGCCTATACGAACCGGCCTGTCTGGCCCCAGGCCATTGCTCGCCCGGAAGACCGCCCGGCAGTACCACCAACCCTGGACTGGGACCTGTTCCTGGGCCCGGCCCCCGAGCGGCCCTATCATCCGGCGTATCACCCCTTTGCCTGGCGCGGCTGGTGGGATTTCGGGACCGGCGCACTCGGCGATATGGCCTGTCACGTTCTGGATCCGGTATTCTGGTCGCTTAAGCTGAAATACCCGACCCAGGTGGAAGCCTGTTTCACTAAGATTAATTATTCGAAAAATATCAGGGAAGAAACAGCGCCGTTGTCCTCCATTGTACATTTCCAGTTTCCTCAGCGTGGTGATATGCCGCCGGTAAAAGTGCACTGGTATGACGGCGGGATGATGCCCGCCAGACCGGAAGGTCTGGAACCGGGCCGGAAACTGGCGGAAGGCGATCAAAGCGGAGTTCTCTTTATTGGGGAGAAAGGCATGATTATGTGCGGCGAATATGGAAATCATCCCCGCATCGCTCCGGAAACGGCCATGAGAGCCTATCAGCGTCCGCCCAAGACCATTGCCCGTATTAATATGTCACACGAAAAACACTGGGTCCAGTGCTGTAAAGATAACACGCCGGCCTGCTCCAATTTCGACTATGCCGGGCCGTTCACCGAAATGGTGCTGCTGGGCAATCTGGCGATCCGAACCGGCGAACCTCTGGAGTGGGACGGTGAAAATATGAAAGCCACCAACGTGCCCGAAGCCAACGAATACGTCAATCCGCCCTACCGACAGGGCTGGAGTCTTTAAAAAAAACAGGAGATAATCAAAATGATTAAGAATCTGATTTGCTCATTGATACTAACCGGCCTGTTGTTATACAGTAGCCCGATCCTGAATGCCGCCGAGAGTTGCTACGCCGTCAAATCACCGGGTGCCCTACCCTGCCTCAAGGAAAACTGGCGCCTGGCTACCCAGTTGTGGACATTTCACACCTACACCTTTTATGAGGCCGTGGAGAAAACCGCGGCTTTGGGTCTGGATTGGGTGGAAGCCTATCCCGGCCAGCAACTGAGCAAGGATAACCCGGACGAGAGATTTCATCACACCATGTCAGGGGAACTGCGGCGCCAGGTCAAAGAAAAACTCAATGACCTGGGCCTGACCGTAGTCAATTACGGTGTGGTGCCCCTGCCCAACGACGAAGCACAATGTCGGATCGTTTTTGACTTCGCTAAAGACATGGGGATTGAAACCCTGGTCTCCGAACCGCCCTTCGATGCCTTTGAAATGCTGGATAAACTCTGCCAGGAATATCAGATCAACATTGCTATACACGATCATCCCAACCCCTCACCCTACTGGAATCCCGATACCGTACTAAAGGTATGTGAAGGACGCAGTTCGAGGATCGGAGCCTGCGCCGATACCGGCCACTGGATGCGCTCCGGCATCAATCCGCTGGAAGCCATAAAAAAACTCAAAGGACGTATTATCAGCCTGCACCTCAAAGACCTCAACGAATTCGGTGTCATGGACGCTCACGATGTGATCTGGGGCACAGGCAAGGCAGATATGGATAAAATACTCGCTGAACTGAAAAACCAGAATTTTACCGGCGTCTTTTCCATCGAGTATGAACACAATTGGGAAAGCTCTATGCCGGAAGTCAGAAAATGTGCAGAATACTTCTATCAGCAGGCCCATAAATTAGAACAGAACCCCTGGAAAATGCTGCTGGCCGATGACCTGTCCAACTGTATTCTCAAACCCAAAAGCTGGTCCCTCCAGGATGGAGTCCTCGCACGCCACGGCGGCGGCGACCTCTGGACCAAAGACCAATACGGCAATTTTATCCTGGACCTGGATTTCAAGGTCGAAAAAGGATCCAACAGCGGCGTATTCATCCGCACCGGCGACCTGGACAACTGGCTCCATACAGCTATCGAGGTCCAGATCCACGATACCACCGATGGCACATCCCGCGGCGCCTGCGGCGCCATCTACGACTGCCTGGCCCCCAGCCAGAACGCCGTCAAACCCGCCGGCCAGTGGAACCGCATGAGGATTATGGCCAAAGACAATATGATTATGCTATTCATGAACGGCCAACAGATTATCGATATGGACCTGGACAAGTGGACCGAGCCGCATAAAAATCCCGACGGCTCCAAAAATAAATTCAATACCGCCTACAAGGACATGCCCCGCTCCGGCCATATCGGCTTCCAGGACCACGGCGATGCCGTCTGGTACCGAAACATAAGAATCGCACCTATATAAAAAATATGCACCATCATAATCAACAGCCCCCGCACCCGCGGGGGCCGGTGCCTGCATTTCCAAAAAATTCTCCGAAGTTACCCAGGCCTTCATATAGGTGCTATATCATTCCTACGGGTATGGCATTAATTGTATCACTCAGTGGTAAAATTTCTTTCGTGAGACAGGCAACACCCCCTGCCGAACAGGGAATCTCCAAACGTTCTAACGCTTTGAATGTGTGCAGCCATTCCTTTTTGAGACTGGCTGATTTCTTCACCTCCAGTGGATATACTAACTGATCCTGGACAAACAGGAAATCTATCTCCCGCCCGTCTTTATCACGATAATAATACAATTGGGGTGCTTGACCCCGATGCCACCAGCTTTTAAGTATTTCGGACAAAACGAATGTTTCCAGAAACGCTCCCGACATCGCCCCGGCTTCCAGGGTTTCCGGGCTGGACCATTCCGTCAGAAACGCCGCCAGGCCGGTATCAAGAAAATACAACTTGGGCCTTTTCACCAGTCTTTTGGTGATATTCGTATAATAAGGCGGTAACAAATACACTTGAAAACTCGCCTGTAAAATCGATAACCAGTTTTTAGCCGTATTAACGCTCACATCAGCATCACGGGCCAGATCCGACAGATTCAACATCCCTGCGGTTCGGGCCGCACAGGCCTTGATAAACCGCAAAAACGACATATCGTCGCCTACCTGTGATAAATCCTTTACATCGCGCTGCAAATAAGTTTGAAGATATGAACTAAAAAACAAATCACGATTCTTCACTAGTCCTGCAATGAGCGATGGAAAACCCCCAGTCCATATTTTTTTATACAATGATTGAAGTCCCGAATCTATGACCGAACCTTCCCGCTCTTTTAATCGTTCCCGGATGGGTAAAAAAGGCGATACCGATAAACCCTTTTTCGCCCCTTCCCGTAAGGAAAACCCCAATAGATTCATGATTGCCACACGACCCGCCAACGTTTCTGTAATACCCTTCATCATAAGAAACTGCTGGGAACCGGTCAACCAGAACAGCCCCGGTTTCTTTTCCACGTCCACTACCATTTTGATATAGCTGAACAAACCCGGCGCATATTGAACCTCATCTATAAGAACCGGCGGAGAAAAACGCTCCAAAAAAAGGGCCGGCTCCTCATTCGCCAATCCACGCACGGCAGGATCGTCTAATGTGACATAACGCCGGCCTTTCTCGCAAACATGCTGAAGAAACGTGGTTTTACCCACCTGCCTGGGTCCGGTAAGCAAAAGAACAGGAAACTGCCCCGATGCCTCCGTCCAACTATCTCGAATAACCCGATTATAATACATAATCTGTCTCCGTCTGTTTTGCAATCCAATTGCAATATAGACGAAAATATATTTTGTGTCAATCAGGAAAATATTTCTGGTCATCGTAAATTAATAAAGCCCAAAAATATGTAACTTATTATTATGTAATCATTTATATTTTTAAAATAAGGCTTGGCCAATCCCGCTAAGTTATTTTCTAGACTGATGCATTATATTGCCACTCCCAGTAATATCCCAGACTGAACATCCCGATCATAATCTTTATCAGCACCACCAGCCAAAACCATGCCGACAGCGAAAATACTAAAATCGTAACACCATCTACAACAGCCGCCAGCAACCACCAGACTGCATCGATCATATGAAAAATACCATAAGGCCATATCCATCGCAAACTACCAATCGCCATCAGGAATACTCCCAACAGCATTAAAGCATAACTGTTAAATACAAATCGATTCCTGAGTATTCCCGATCCTATAACTACACCTCCCAGACCGAGAACTATTAATATTTTACCCGAAAGATGAAGCCTGCGTATCAATTCTGATGATGGTATGGGTCCCAGCCATTGCCGTATGTCAATATACTGCTCCCGCGTTAGTGACAGCCTGGACTGTGGTTTTTGTGTAGAGACTATAAGATTACAGCCACCCAAAGGACCCACGAATAGCTTTAATGCCGAACCTGCCTCCGCTCGTGTTATGTGAATGGGATCCTGATCATTATCAGATGTCAGCATAACATCTGACTCACTCGCTTCTACCGTCCATTTTGTTTTCGTGCCGGGCTGTGACACTGTGAAACAGAACAACATCTCCTGTTTCTCTTCTGATTGAAAATCCTCTATCATAGCGATTTTTAAAATAAATATTTCCTGATAAAATCCGTATCACCCGTGAAATCCGTGTGCTATCAAAACCCCGGGGATACGCCATCATACATCCAGGTTGGTCACTTCCAGGGCGTGTTCTTCGATGAAGCTGCGGCGCTGGGCCACGTTGTCACCCATGAGGATGGAGAAGAGCCGGTCGGCTTCGGCGGCGTCTTCCAGGCGCACACGCAGCAGGGTGCGCTTTTCCGGGTCCATGGTGGTGCTCCAGAGCTCATGGGCATCCATCTCGCCCAGGCCTTTGAAGCGCTTGATTTCGATCCCCCGGCTGCCCAGCTCCCGGATGCCCCTGACTATCGACTGCGGGTTCGGCACATCCATGATGTTTCCGTCGCTATCGACCAGGGCAAACTTGGTGGTGATATGTTCACCCGCCACGGTCAGCTCTTCCCGACGGAAATAATCTTCGGCCAGCACATCATAGCTCGAAAGTTTGGTACGTAGTTCATTCAGGCGCTCCACCTCGTGCATCTCCTGGGCCAAAACACGCGGATGGCTCTCATCGTTGCCTCCGTTATCGTCCTCCAGTTCCGCGCGGCGCCGGTTATACTCCTCTTCCGAATGATAAAATTCCTCCTGCCCGTCCACCACTATATGATAGATCGGCAGCCCCTCTGTCCCGCCTTTATCGTTGGTGATAAACTCCCGGAAATCGATCCCGCGATTACGCAGAATGCGAATCTGATCGTCCACTTCGATTAACTGGGCGAGCAGCTTATCCAGTTCCGCTCCGCCGACCACGGTATCCGGCTCGCCGTCCCTGCGAATATGAAGTTGAACGCCTTTTAAGCCTTCCGATGTGAGATAACTATTCATTTCGCTTTCGTTGAGAACATACGTCTTCTTTTTCTTGCGCGCTATTTCAAACAGCGGCGGCTGGGCAATATACACCACTCCGTTCCGGATCAACTCCTTCATCTGGCGGAAGAAAAAAGTCAGTAATAACGTGCGAATATGGGCGCCGTCGATATCCGCATCCGTCATGATAACCACTTTGCCGTAACGTCGTTTATTGAAATCAAATTCATCTGTGCCAATCCCGGTACCCAGTGCGGAAATAATGGTGCGAATTTCATCATGATTGAGCATCTTGTCGATACGCGCCTTTTCCACGTTCAGGATTTTACCCTTGAGCGGCAGAATCGCCTGAAACCGCCGGTCACGCCCGCTCTTGGCCGAGCCGCCGGCCGAATCACCCTCCACCAGGAACAGCTCCGTGCTCTCCATATCCTTACTGGAACAATCGCTGAGCTTGCCCGGCAGATTACCCCCGCTTAACGCGCCCTTCCGGCGGGTCAGCTCCTTGGCCTTGCGCGCCGCCTCTCGTGCCATGGCAGCCTGGACACCTTTGTTGACCATCACCTTGGCCACCGAAGGATTTTCTTCCAGAAACTGACCTAATAGTTCGTTCACCGCTGTTTCTACAAAACTACCCACCTCCGCATTCATCAGCCGAACCTTGGTCTGCGCTTCAAACTGCGGATCCGATAATTTAACTGAAATAATGGCGGTCAATCCCTCCCGCAGATCATCACCTGTGGGTGAAACCTTACTTTTAATCAAATTATTGTTTCGCGCATACGCGTTCAGGGTACGGGTCAGCGCCGAGCGGAACCCGCTGACATGGGTTCCCCCGTCAAGATTATGGATGTTATTGGCAAAGGCCACGACGTTCTCAGTGTAACCGGCCGTGTACTGCATGGCAATTTCACATTCCAGGTTATTCTCCTCGTCAATCTTTTTAAAATAAATCACCTTTCGGTGCAGCACCTCTTTGCCGTCATTGATATGTTCTACAAACTCGGTTAAACCCCTCTTAAAGAAAAATTCTTCTTTCTTGCCATCTCGTTCATTGATCAGCAGGATCGTTAACCCGGCATTCAGATAGGCCAGTTCCCGCAATCGGTGCTCTAATATATCAAACCGGAACTCGACCTCCGGAAATATCTCCGGGTCCGGCTTGAAAACCGTTTTAGTGCCGCTGCGCTTACTGGGACCAATCTCCCGTATATCACCTTTTTTTATGCCGCGGGCAAAACTCATGCGATAGGCCTGGCCATCCCGGCCCACTTCCACCTCCAGCCATTCCGACAGCGCATTCACTACCGAGATACCCACACCATGCAGGCCGCCGGATACCCGGTAACTTTTATTATCAAATTTACCCCCGGAATGGAGTATGGTGTGTACAACCTCCAGGGCCGGCTTGCCCGTGCTCTTTTCAATATCCACCGGTATCCCCCGACCGTTATCTTCTATCAGGCAACTGCCGTCCGCGTTGATCTGGACTTTTATCTTATCACAATAACCCGCCATGGCTTCATCTATCGAATTATCCACCACCTCACTGACCAGATGATGCAGACCGCGTATCTGACGGTCTCCGATATACATCTCCGGACGCTTGCGCACCGCCTGCATACCCTCCAGCACCGTTATCTGTTCGGCACCATACTGCGGGGATAAATCCTGTTGCTCTTCCTGACGATCTTCAATTGTCTCGTTGATATCACTCATATAATCTCTTTAAATAAATAAAAATTATTACTTATAATAAGGTACCCTGTTGCCATCTTCGTCAATAGAATACCACTGCCCTCGCGCTAATTTTACTTTTGATAACGGAATCCCGGGACACAATTGTCTTAATTCATCCAGCAGGCCCTCTCGTATTAATATATTCAGTTCCGCCAGATGGGAGGCACTGTCCACCAGTACCTTCAATTGTCCGCCCTTGAAGTCTTCCAGACATGTATGTTCCTGTATCTCCTCGGGTAGTAATTCCGTCCAGGCCTGTGCCAGTTGCGTGAGCTTCTTCTGCCGGGGTATCACCCGGCCCCGCATAAATTCCCGGACACTTTCCTGTAACCTGCGCGCCGGAGGCTCGGCCTGACGTAATTGACACATATGCTTTAACATGGCCTTGTCATACTCGACCATATTTAAACCGTCACCGGCATAAGAACGTAAAGAAAATCCTTACCCGCCTTAATCACTCCCGGCTTGCCCGGATCACTCAACTCAAATACAATGTCCAACTCCTCAACAACACGTAATGCCTCCAGAATATATTGAGGATTAAAGCCAATCTTGAATTCTTCTCCCTGGTATTCCACCGGCATACGGATCTCAGCTTCACCGGCTTCCGGCGTACTGGAGGTCAGACATAAACTCTCATTACTGAATGATAGCAATATGCCTTTGGATTGCTCGTTGGCCAGTAAGGCCACCCGCCGAACACCACTGCTTAATAGTTCCCGATTAATCTTTATCTTTTTCTCGTGACCTTCGGGAATGACATCAGAATACTTGGGGAAACGACCCTGCACCAGATTACTTAATACCTGTACCAGCGCTGTGTTGATACATATTTTATTATCCGGGAAACTAATCTGCACCTGCTCTTCAGGATCATGTAATATCCGTTCCACCACCTGCATGGTTTTCCCCGGTACAATCGCTGTCTGATTATCATCCGATGATTTTGACTTCGTGGTACCGTCCATCTTGGCCAGCCGGCGCCCGTCGGTAGCCACTAAACGTAACTTCTTCCCCTGTTGCTCCCACAATACTCCATTGATCGCATACCGGGTGTTCTCCCGCGCTGCCGCAAAACTGGTCATATGAATCATCCTCTTCAGAACCGCCGCCTGAATCTGTAACACCCCTTCCGGCGGTGTTATGGCTATGGCGGGATAATCATCAGGATCATGTCCGTAAATCCTGAAACGAGAGTCTTTTCCAACGACCTCACAGGTAGCGTCCGTCAATTCCAGATTCACCGTTTCATCACTGCTTTCATGCAAAATGGAAGCAATCCGGTCCGCCGGCAGAACGGTACTGCCGCCATCGTCCACCTGAACCTGAGGAATCGTATATTTCACCGTGATTTCATTGTCTGTCGCCATAACAATGACGGTCTGGCTCTCTTTGTCCGCCTGAATCTTCGCACACTTCAGAATCTCCTTGGGCGTACGGGCTGGAACGATAGAGGAAGCCAATTGCACTGCTTCATATAAGGCCGCTCTGTTACAAGCAATTTTCATGGTTGAATTCCTCTCTGTACTACGTACGACATGATGAGGTGCTCTTCTTCTATTATGTATTATATAAGTTAATTTTCAGTATCAGTAGTCATATAGTCTGTTATGAGTGTGTTTTATGGACACGATTTACATAACATTAAGAATAACCATTAGTTATTTCATACAAAGTTGTTGATAACATGTTAGTTTTTCTGGTATTTCAACAGTGTTTTCAGTACTGGTAACGCATCTAATTACGATGCCCCTGAACGGGCTGTTGAAAACGGTTAAATTATCCCATAAATATTACAATTTTTCCACAAAATATTTCCCAAATAATAATGCAAAAATCACAAAATTAACAGGGAAAACAGACCATATAGCCGCTTTTTCCTGGTTGTGAAGAATGGGAGTGAGTTAAAATAGTTAATGGAGATAGGGAGTAACATCGAAATCACCAACCTTGGCAACATACAACTTTTTATTAGTTGCCAGATTGATGTCTATATCATCTTCTTCATCGTCATCATCAGCCTTTTTAGGCTTTTTCTTGTCCGGCTCAATGGCATCATCCGGATTAATAGGCCTGACGATGGGCTTGCAGGGCTCTTTTTCATTAACTTCTGTTACTACCACGGTTTGCCCGTTATTAAGAATAACCTGCTCTCCCGGGGCAAATGCCGGCATCGCCTCAGTAAAGGCCTCAAGAATCACAGGGTCAAACCAGGAGGAATAGCCGGTATTCTTCATCCGCTTCAGTGCCACGATATTAGGTGCCACCCTGCCATCAGGAAGGTGGCGAAAACCGTCAAAACGATCAGCGATACTGGTAATACGACAGAATATATGGATCTCGTGCCCTCGTAATGGTAAGACCAGTTCGTCTGAGCCGGGCAGACTTTTACGAAGCGGAAAGCCACTACCATCAAAATGCTGATGATGGTTTATTACTACCTGGCCGGCACAGGCATCTAACCCGCCGTTAATCATTTCAAATCCGGCTTCAGTGTGGAGTTGCCATTCAGGTGTGCCTAAATCCTGGGCCGTCAGGTGAAAATCACGTATCTCCTCTGGTAGATATAGTTTACCCATATCATGAAGTAAACAACCTACTCCCAGATAAGTAAGATCTGTTGCTACTAAAGGGGGTAACTTGGGACGTGATTTTGTCAGATAAGTATCTAAACGCAAACCAATTAGCAGGGCCAGGGACGCCACCGTGGTTCCATGTAAAAATATATCTTCCGATTCTCCCTGAAGCTCTGTAACAAAAAGACATGAACGTGATTGATCCTGGAGCAGGTGACGAAACAGATTGCTCATTTGTTCTACATATTGGGTATAATTTATTTTATCCAGGCCGTCTTCCTGGCGTTCGGTAAATTGATCTTTTAGTGATTTATAGAGGGCCTGCTGCTTGTCTATTAACTTGGGATCCAATAATTCATCAAGAAAATCAAGGCCGGGATACTGTACCCATAAGTTGAATATACGCATTGATCGTAATCGCTCAATATGATGATCATCTATCTTAAACCCGGCCTTAAGCAATATATGGTCAAGTTTCTTGGGATCAGCTACAGACCGAGCCAGAACCATACCCGGTTTTGCCTGCTCTATGGGAACTCTCAGCATATATTCATATCCTCCCCACCACCCTGAAAAAACCACTATATACAAAATATTATTCTTACTATTTATCGGCCATTTATATACATTTCTTCATTAGATATACAGATTGGATAAAACCATAAGTGCTTATTAAACAAAACCTTAAAGAATCGCAAACAAGATGTGATAGTTTATTGAAAGGGCCGACCTTGTTTTCCCTGGCCAATAGTACGTCCTGTATCATAAGCCTCTTTAAGTGCTGTAGGGTGTGTACCAATAGCGCCTTTGGCGTCAATTCCTTCAAAAAGGAGGTTATCAGTATATTCAAATTCCAGGGCATCAAAAAACCATTTCATGGTTACTTTGACCCCGGCGAATAATTTGCTGCCATGTGTAGCGCCCACGGAGATAAAAATACCCCGCCTTTTGGGCCTCCCTAATTGGAGCGCACTTTCTTTTCTCATATAACGGCGGGCCCAGAACACCTGGCAGCGATCTATCAATAGTTTTGCCTGGGCACAATGGGCCATGAAATAAATTGGTGAAGCGAAAATCAAACAATCTGTTTCAATGAGTTTGGAATAAATGCCCGGCATATCGTCGGGAATATTGCATGTGCCCGAGTTGATGCAGAAATCACAATGGGCACAGGGTTGTATGTCTAATTGTGACACATATATTTTATCAATATCACAGTTATTCTCCGCTGCACCACGCAGCACCTCATCTAATAACGTGTCCGTATTACCACCAATACGCGGACTGCACGATAACGCCAGAATCTTCATACCCGGATTCTCTCAGGATTGAATCCGGCCGTCAATATTTAACCTTAAACCTTGAACTCTTTCAACAGGTATTAATCCCGTAGGACCTCCCCCCACATGGTCGCACTATCCCCAAACTCTACTCTCAAACAAAATCTCCCAGTCCCCTGTAGCCATAAAATCTTCCCCTTTTTTCGTGTTTTCTTGTCTCGGCGTAGTGTCACGAAGACGGAGGCGCCTTGGTGGTGAACATTTATTTTGGTTCCGGCATGACAAAAAAAACGCATGCCCTCAAAAGGACTTACTTTGTTCGGCACTTATCTCTCTCTCCAGCTTCACTAAAGTACGCCCTTTATCAGGCATGCGTCGGGCATCTCCGCGCCCAAAGGAAAAAAATGTTATTTAAGCTGTTAGTATACTTTCTTCTGCTACGGTTCTTAGTTTGGCCAGGGCCTTGTTTTGTATCTGGCGAATACGTTCCTTGGTCAGACCCAGCCGGGCTCCCACCTCTTTTAGGGTGTATGGGGCATTCTGTTCGTCCGGCAGGGAAAATCGCATCTTCACCACTGACATTTCTATCTCAGATAATTCGGCCTCATTGTCATCCATCATTCTGCGTACCTCATCCACAATGTCCTGTTGTTGTTCAAACTGAAGTCTTTCCGGCGTGTCGTCCTTATCGAGTGTGGTATCCAGTTGGGTCGGGAATATACTGCGATAACGATAACTCTGTTTGGCCGCCCGGGAAAATCCTTTCAGAATAGCCCGGCAGGCGTACGTACTGAATTTAAATCCTCGGGCACAGTCGAATTTCTCCGTAGCCCTCAGCAGGGCCATGCTCCCTTCGCTGATGAGATCCGTAAATTCAACACCCGGGTATTTGACTCGCTGTACCATAGATAGCACCAGGCCCATGTTGCACGTCACTATTTTGCTGCGGTAATCCAGTTGGGCCTGGTGCCATTTGAATATTTCTTGAGTATCAGCCTTTACCCATCGTGACTGACGCATCAGACGCCGGCGTGCCTGGCAGAGCCTGTGACGGGCATAATTCATCTGTAAAAAGAGAGTTTGTTCGTCATCAGCACTCACCGGCGTACTGGGAAGCACTTCAACTTTCTGCTCCATAACCGGATTCATGATTGTGGGCCGGTTGAAACGAGGATCAGGGATATATGAAACCGGGCCAGCCAGTATTTCCTCTAATAAGTCTTTTTCAGCAATGGATAGTCGCATACGCGATATCTTTGATGATACTTTATTTGATAACGAATTGTTGGGCTCGCTTTTCATTTTTTCTTCACTTCCTTTAAGTTAGATGGTTCAAATTTAATGTTTGATACACATATTTCTTATAATTATTAAAAGCAATAGCCATGCCAAAAAATATTGAGACATAGAAATTAATATAACTTGTTAATTCATATAATATTATGAGATTTTAACACAGATATTGTTTTGATACAGTAAATCCCGGGAAGATACCACCAAACCATGCGGTTTTGTTGTATCATTAACTTAAAACCCTAT
>JAFGHE010000284.1 GCA_016930295.1 Sedimentisphaerales bacterium | reverse complement strand
GATATATAGTGTTTCATCATTGTAAAGATTATATTAAAAATCCAGCGAAGGGGCAAATTAATTTTAACTGGCATCATACAGGATCAGGCGCATTAAAATGTTAAGACCACTTTTCTGATTTTTTTATCAAAGGGGATATACAGGCTGAAGACGTTCTTATCATCCTGATCCCGGAACATACGGCACATTTCCTGCCCGAGATATTCACCCTCGGCATTAAACATTTCGCAGCGAATATATTTTTTCCAGATCGCTTCCAGGGCCATTTTATGGACTATGGCGTGTTCGGGATCTTTTTCCGTCAAGACTTCCCAAATAGTGTTCAACCGGTTCACATCCTGAGGAAACAGTTCCGTGGGCCGGCATTGCATACGGATTAAAAGTTTCTTTTTTAAAACTTCGGTTGATTCAATGTTAAAATACAAGGTATAATACCCCTGTTCGATCTCCAGTGTTTCAATTTTATAGGGTCTGACACTATCGGCGATTCGTCCAAAAAGCTGCCGGTAGGGAACAAATATCATGGATACCCCAAAGACGATTGCCAATATAACCACGAGAACTCCGGTCACCCGGATTTTTTCCTTTAAAGATAACGGCCGGGGCGGTTTGATCGTTTCGGCCTTGACTTTACGCTGTTCCAGGGCCAATTTTCCATCGGGCATGATCCCGTACACGGTCTGTACTTCCTGAGAGGGAATAAACTCCACACTACGGATCGTGGACATCATCTGGGCTGCTTCTTCCGGCCGGTAATTATCCAGAAATTCATTGAGATGCCGGGCAATCAGGCTATCTGCCGAACGGGCGGATTCCGGCAGGGTGCCGGGCTGTTTTTCCGCCAGGAGGCTGAAACGCCCTCCGTCGATTGCCAGGGAGAATATAAAGCCATCTTTGGCCGCGCGCCGTACAAACCGGCGGATTAAATCCTCGTCCCCCTCGCCGAAAACAGGACCTTCCAGTAATCCGTCAATATAAAATGTTCCTTCCAGGGGTTTTATATTCATGCGTTGTCTCCCCACTGAATATCTTTTACCTGGTCGGCCGGAGTCCAGTCTTGTAAATATTCGTGCCAGATATAGGTCTGGCCGTCAATGGTGCCCTCGTGTGCATACTCTCTCATCGTGATTAAGGAATACGGACCTAACAACTGGCCGTTAAGCTGATAGTACCAGCCGGATTCTTTTAAGGAATCATCCGGCTGCATGGGTTCTTCAGGAACTGGCGGCCACGGTGGAGGGGCTCCCTGTCTATTCGTCTGGTGACTCTGATAATCTCCATCCTGGTTTGGAGGGCCGTAGTATTCAGGGGGAATATCCGGTATCTCCTTACCCTGTCCGTTGACTAATTGCGTGGATTCCAGGCCCGTGCCCAAGAGCGGCTGACTGGTATTTTTGGTATCCATTTGCAGTACCTGATCGTGAGCATCCATGCGTATCTGAGCATGTTTACGAAACTGTTCATTTTTTATGCGTTCCTGCCGGAGTTGCTCGGTCAAGCGTCTTTGTTCATGAATCAGTTGTTCTTCTTTCATACGCTCATCTTTTTTATTGGATACAACCAGGCAAATTATCAAGCCGATAATCCCCAGGAAAAATCCACAAAAAAACCAACCTATCGCGTTCCTGCCTTTATGATGTGCCAGCAATGCTGTTATCACACCGCATATTAACGCAATCACTAAACCCATACAACATCCTTTTTCTTGTTTTTTTATCTTTATCCGGCAGGGAATATAAAAGGAAACATAGTAAGAACTGCAAAATTATGCAACACATGTATGAACATGGAAGGATACAAGCTGCCGGTTTTCCATTTTACCCACCCTAACAGTATGCCCACCAGAAAGATATAGGGTGCCGATATAATACTTAAATGCAGGGCGGTAAATAAAGCCGCAGCCAGCAGTACGGCCCGCCAGGGGCGGATGGCCACCTGGAGCCAATGCTGGATCAATCCTCGAAAGGCGATTTCTTCGGTAATGCCGGGTAGCAGGCAGAGAAAAATGATTTTTTCCGCCCAACTGAATTGGGAACTTAAAACCGAAGTTTCATGGTCCCCCCAACCAGGAAAAAGATTTGCAACGCCTGTCAGAAAATATTCATAGACCACCAAGATACATAACAGGCCGAGAAGTATTACCATACCCGACCAGGCGTGGACGGAATCAAATCCAATATTTTTAAACTGGACCAGCAGGCTGCGCCAGTATCTGACACTGAATACACTGGTCAATAACAGGAATCCTATACTACCCAGGAGAAACCAGGAATATTTCATATCCTCTTCCTGAAAGGTTCCTCCTCCCAATTCATCCACGAGGACCAGGCTCAGTCCCAATAAAAACATCAAGATCACATAGGACCAGAATACCCGCCAGACATTGGGCGCCCGTTTCTCAATCAATTCGCCCTCGGTAAGCTGACGGGGGATACTGGCGGAGATGGCCGCGGAAACAGGTTTATAAGGGGTGGCACAGACCACACAAAAATAGAACACGGGATTGAGTTGCGCACCACAATAGGAACAACAGGGGCCCGCCTCAGTGATATCAGACCTGTTCTCTGAGGGTTGAATTTGATTTTCATCGTACAAAATAATCCCAACTCCCGTGATTATCTATATTATCCTGTCCATATACAATTTCGTCCTTTCGATTTAAAATTTTAACAAAATCACCTTGCACTTTCAAGACATTTCTGTTTAACTGGTCTGTCGTGATAAACCGATGTCAGGCCATGAATTATGACTGATACTATTCAGATATTTTGAACGATAAGCGGTTACAAGGTAACAAGTTATCGTGGCCACAATAAAAATCGGTTTTTAATTTGTTCAATATCGTAAACCATCTAGGGTTATAGTCAATGATATAAACATCTATTTTCTATTATATTAAAGGAATGAAAACGATGTCAGAAACTCCTGCCGGCCAAACGTCATTTGTAATCATAATATCATGTTTGCTTCTGAGTTTGCTTATTTGTCCACATTCTATTTCAGGTGATGCTGTCGTGGATGCTCAGGCGGGGGTAGAGTCGCCGGGGAGTATGGTTGATTACCTGAGTCTGGAGACGGCGGATGAGCGTGGGGAGCGGATGGCGTGGTGGCGTGAAGCCCGGTTTGGCATGTTCATCCACTGGGGTCTTTACGCCATACCGGCCGGGCAGTGGAAGGATCGAACCGATCATGCCGAATGGATCCTGCAAACGGGTGAGATTCCGGTGAATGAATATGAAAAGTTTGCGTCCCAGTTTAATCCGGTCAAGTTTGACGCGGCGGAATGGGTGCGTATGGCCAAAGATGCGGGGATGAAGTATATTGTGATAACCAGCAAGCATCATGACGGGTTCTGCCTGTGGGACAGTAAGCTGACGGATTATGATGTGATGGACGCCACTGCGTTTAAGCGTGATATTCTGAAGGAGCTCACGGAGGCATGCAACCGGGAGGGGATCCGGATGTGTTTTTATCATTCGATTATGGACTGGCATCATCCGGACTATCTGCCGCGGCGGAGCTGGGAGACACGTTCGGCGGAGGGCGCTGATCTGGATCGTTATGTCAGGCACATGAAGGGGCAGCTTGCGGAACTGGTACAGAATTATCAGCCTGAAGTTTTGTGGTTTGATGGGGAATGGGAGAATACCTGGAACCATGAACGGGGTGTTGATCTATATAACTATGTGCGTGCTCTCAAGCCGGATATCATTATCAATAATCGGGTTGATCCCCGTCGTTCAGAAACGTATAAACTCGATGCCGAGAAGGAACTTGCCGGTGATTTTGGCACACCGGAACAGAGGATACCGGCCACGGGTTTAAAGGGATATGACTGGGAAACCTGTATGACCATGAACGATCACTGGGGTTGGAATAAGTTTGACAAGAATTTTAAATCCAGCCGGGATTTGATTCGTAAGCTGATCGATATTGCCAGTAAGGGAGGCAATTTTCTGCTGAACATCGGGCCCAAGGCGGACGGCACGTTTCCGCAGGAAAGTATAGACCGGCTCCGCGATATCGGCCGATGGATGAAGGTTAACGGGAGTAGTATCTATGGTACGAGCGCCAGTCTGTTTGAGTCGTTGCCTTGGGGCCGGAGTACGACCAAGGGTAATAGAATCTATCTGCATATCTTTGACTGGCCTCAGGAGGGCAAGCTCTCCGTACCGGGTTTGCTTACTCCAGTTAAAAAAGCGTATTTGCCGGCCCGACCGCAGGAAAAAGTGTCGGTGGAATCCCGGGATAATCAGGTTTTGGTGAACTTGCCGGTTCAGCCTATAGATTCTATGGCTTCGGTTGTCGTGCTGGAGTTTGAAACTGAGCCGGAAGTTGTCAATCCGCCCCATATTCTGGGCGACGAAGCATTTTATCCTGAGGGCACGGTTGAACTTGTCAGTAATATACATGATAATATACATATTCATTACACCCTCGATGGAAGTACACCCACATCCCAATCGAAGTATTATACGAAGCCGTTATTACTGAGTAATACCACGACTGTAACCTGTCAAGTGTACCGGGCAGGCAAAGCGATAAGCGCTGCGGAGAGCCGGACGTTTACTCTGGCCACGCCGCGAGAGGCACTGAAGAAGTCAGGTCTGGAACCGGGGCTGCGGTTTAAGTATTTTCATGGTCAATGGAGTAAGCTGCCGGACTATAATACACTGACACCCCAATCTACAGGTACGACGGATAATTTTGATATCAGCGGGCGAACTCGCCGGGAAGATTTTGGATTCAGCTTTATCGGTTATCTAAACGTACCAACAAATGGAATGTATAGATTTTATTTACTTTCGGATGATGGCAGTAAGCTGTATCTTCATGATGAACCGGTCGTGGATAATGACGGTGAGCACTCCCGGAAGGAAAAGGAGGGTGCGATAGCACTGGAGGCGGGTGTTCATCCGATTCGAGCAGAATTCTTTCAGCGCGGCGGCGAATTTATTTTTGAAGTGTCATGGTCCGGGCCGGGAATAGACAAACAGCCAATTCCTGCCGGGGTTTTATCCCATGAGCCGTAAAAGCATTCGGTAGTTTACCCATGCATATACTGATACTTGAACCCTATGACGATGGGAGTCACAAATATTTTCTGGACGGGCTGACGGCTCACAGCCGGCATACGTTTACGCGTGTTTCCCTGCCGGGGCGAAAATGGAAATGGCGGATGCGGGGTTCGGCGATTTATTTTGCCCGGATTTTATCTGAATCCCCGCCGGCAGACCTCGATCGAATTGATCTTATTTTCACCTGTGATATGACCAGTGTCGCGGACCTGCGCGGATTATTGCCGGATAGTCTGAAATACAAACCCATCGTCTGTTATTTCCATGAGAACCAGCTTACCTACCCGCTGCCCAACGAGGATGACAGAGACTACCAGTACGGATTTACGAATATCACCTCCTGCCTGGCCTCTGATGCGGTATGGTTTAACTCGCGGTATCATCGAGATAGTTTTCTGGCAGCCGTTGAGAGTCTGCTCAGGAAGATGCCGGATTATGTTCCCGCCGGCCTGAGCGAAACCATCGTCCAAAAAAGCCGGGTGATGCCGCTGGGGATATGGCCGGATGTGTTTGAACCGGCTGACGGACATGACAGCCATGCCGAGGGGCCGCCGGTCATTTTATGGAACCATCGGTGGGAATATGACAAGAATCCTGACGAATTTTTTGAAGTGCTCTTTGACCTGGACCGGGCCAGCATCGATTTCCGGCTTATCGTGGCCGGGCAGACGTTTCGTGAGGCGCCGCCGGTCTTTGCGGCGGCCCGGAAAACACTGGCCCATCGTATTGACCATTTCGGTTATGTGGAAGACCGCCAGAGGTATTTGTACCTACTCCGTCGCGCTGATATCGTGGTTTCCACGGCCATCCACGAATTTTTCGGGCTATCCGTACTGGAAGCGGTTGCGGCTGGATGCCGGCCTCTGCTGCCTAACCGACTGAGCTATCCGGAACTGTTCCCTCCTGATAGTCATAAATACCTTTTATACAAAAACCAACAATCGCTTCGTGACCAACTCACCCAACTCTGTCAGAACGGGAACCTGCCCCTGCCTGTCAGTCTGGTTAATCAGATAAAGCAACTCAACTGGCGCAATTTAATATCCATCTACGATCATGCGTTTGAGAATATGAACGATAACTAGAGTTTACACCGATAAAATAAAATACGAACCATCTTCAAAAAACCGTCTTGGAAAATATCATTCTAGACTGTTCATTGTGATATTGGTATAATTATTTATGTTAAAAGATAAACATCATATTACCTGTCTGCTTAAAAAAGAGAATATTTTGGTGAAACAAAAGAGATTACATCATTTCTTAATCTATCTTTTTACTATTCTCCTGTTCCAATTTCAGTTTCCGGCTAGAACCGAGGGTTCTGTCTGCAGCAACGTCACGGCAACGCTTTCCCACGACTATACCCATATTATCGGCAGTGCCGATCTTGATGAGATGCGTCCTTCGAGTACGTTATGGTCTTATCAATGGCTGGTTAACGAAACACCGTTTATCTGCGGGGACGTGAATGAATTGCTTTTTCTTCACTTTGACAATTCTGTCACCGGCAGCGGCGGGGAACTGCCAGTTCAGGCACAGAATATCAGCTATACTCCGGGCAAATGGAATGGTGCCCTGGCACCGACTCCTGATTCAGAACTTACCTACTCCTGCGATGGGAATCTTGATTTAATGGAAGGGACCATTGAAATGTGGGCAGCCACCCGCCTGGACGGCGATGATCCAATGTACAGCGAAAATTCTCATTATCTCTTCCACTATCTTGCCCCCAATGGCGACTATATTGCTATCGCTCAAGCAGGTGATACAGGAGTCCTTTACGCCGGCGGGATAATAGACGGACAGTGGCAAAGCGCATACAACGGTAGTACCAGTACGCGCAGTTGGTCCGCCGGCCAGTGGCATCATGTAGCGTATATTTTTTCAGCGTCAGGAAATTTTATGCGCTTTTACCTGGATGGCATCCAGGTTGCCAATACGAATGAAGGACATTACTATCCACCCGATCCCAACGGGACAGAGTTCAGTTTAGGAGGCAGTCGGTGGGGTAGTACAGCCGACTATTTTTTAGATGAAGTACGCATCCTCAACCAGCCGGCCAGTGACCAGGAAATCAGACTATGGGCCCAACGGCCCAGTCAACCCCGGGCCTGCGAACAATGGCTTGACGCAGACCCTCTCAACACAGGGGATACCGTTCGCATTGAATTCACACACCCCGATGCCAACTCGTTATGTTCAAGCGATGCGCTGGTTTATCCCGGCATTCCCTTATTCAATGCCAATCCGCTCAGCACGTTACTGGCTCCCAATACTGATTCCCTGGCGGTATCCGTGGAGAGCCTGGTTCCTACGCAGTGTCGTTATGCGGTGGGCAGTCCCCTTCCCTTCGAAGAGATGACGATATTTGATTCTGGTGAAGGAACGACATTCCACCAGACGATGGTCCTCGGGCTGGATGTTAATCCCACTGTGGTGAACCTGGTTTATCTTCGTTGCGATGCTGAGCCGGCTTATGTCTATGAATTACAGTATCGTTGTCTATCGCTCAGCTATCCGTCCTATCCCCGCACCGGCAATCTCTGGGGCTTAGGGAATTTTTATTCGAAGGGTCTTGAGTACTGCGGGCGTATCGATCTCTGGCTGGGAGCCGATTTTTATCCTGATGACATACCCCGGTTGCGCCAGTTGAATCCCGACATACTGATTCTTACCTCCATCAATACTGTGGAAAACAGAAATCTACCGGATGATTATTATCTGAAAGATATTTATGGAAATCGCGTCGAAACCTGGCCTGGTTCCTACCGGCTCAATCTGACCAAAGCTTACGTGGCCGAATATCAGGCCTATTTTGCCTATCAACGGATATTGGACAGTCACCTCATGATCGATGGCTGCTTCTTCGATAACATCATGACGACCCAATCCTGGGTAAAGGATATTTACGGGAATTCCATTCTCATTGATGCTGACGAAGATGGGATTGAGGATGATCCTGAGGAATTCGACGCGGTCTGGAAAGCCGGGGTGTTTCATGAACTTGAGGTATTCCGCCAATTCATGCCCAACGCCATCGTGAACGGACATTCAGCGAGTATTTATGAAGAAGGTATATCCGATGTCTTAAACGGTATTAGTTTTGGTTTTTATACTGCCGACGTACTGGAGGAAAAAATGGATTTTGCCGATTTCTGGAACCGCTACGATGCCTGGCTCAATGATGCCAGGCCACCGCGGATAACCATGATTGAATCGGCGCCGCATGACCAGATCGGGTATGGCTATGGCTATGGCCCCTGGAATCAGGTTCCTGAAACTACCCTGGAATTCGCGCGTACCTATTATCCTTATGTCCGGTTCGGCCTGGCCTTCACCCTGATGCACGATGGTTATTTCGCCCACGAATTCGGCGACATGTGGCACGGTAACGATTGGTGGTACGACGAACTGGACTTCGACCTGGGGTATCCTATCGGCCCTGCTGAGTTCATTGTTCTGGAGGATCACTCCGACCAGGACGTGGTCGATAACGGCAGTTTCGAAGAACCCTTTGGTTCGACCTGGAGCATGTGGGCAAAAACCTCTACAGGATGCGCTGCTTCTCTTACTCGTGATACAACAACCGCTGCCGACGGCCAGGCCTCTGCGCGCATCGATATCACACAAACCTCCGGCGAAAACTGGGAGATCGAACTTCACCAATACGACCGGTCTCTGAATGAAGGTGTACTATATGACCTGATCTTCTGGGCCAAAAGCGATATCTCTCGAAGTATTACCGTTGCCACCCAGAAAGGGAGCCCTGACTGGGATAACTTTGGCCTGCATCAGGATGTCGATATTAATGAGCAGTGGCAGGAATACACGGTATCCTTTACCGCCAATGCCACGACCACTGAATCACGCCTGCAATTCCGGGTGGGCCAGACAACCGGAACCGTGTGGGTGGATAATGTTCGTTTATATCCTGCGTCCACCCGAATTCTGCAGCGAAAATTCACGAAGGGGCTGGTTTATCTTAATTCCTCCCGGGAAGAACAAACGCTACCTGTACCTCCGGGTTACCGCCGATTGAACGGCTCTCAGGCTCCTTTGTATCAATATATCCTCGATAACGAGTCAGAGGCATTCAGTTGCGATGCCGCATGGCAGCCAACAACTTATGATAGCGGCGAATGGAAAGCCACCGGCCCCTATTATCATGACTGGGGCCCGTCCTGTCATGAAACCACCCAGCCCGGCAGTCAGGCTCAGTGGACTCTATCCATCCCGGAAGAAGATATATACACTATTGAAGCATGGTTCCCGGATGCTCCCGATGCCGCCGGCTGGACTCCTAACGCCTTGTTTGAGGTAGTGGCCGGTGAAACGGTGGTGGCTTCCGCGATCCTTAACCAGACCCAAAACGGCGACCGGTGGCATCAAATCGCCCAGGTGTCCCTTGCACCGCAAGACGGAGCTTATGTTCGACTGTCACACTTGGATAGTACTATTTGCATCGCGGACGCCCTGCATGTTTATTCCCAGTCACGCTACAACAACGGCCAAATTGTTTCCTCGGTCACACTCCAGGGGATGGATGGCATAATCCTGGAACTATATACTCCGCCGGCTGATATTAATCATGATAACACTGTTGATTTGCTTGATTTTAGTATTCTCGCGTCTCAATGGCAAAATCTGCCTGAGGATCCTTCTGCAGATATTGCCCCCGACATTCGTGACAATATCATCAACATTCATGACTTATTCAAACTCGCTCTGCAATGGCTGGAAGGGAAATAGACGCCGGCGTCAAAAGTATGTGGCAGCTTTGATACTGACTTATAAAGCCTGTTTTACATTGGTAAAATTGACTTTTGACGGCG
>JAFGHE010000283.1 GCA_016930295.1 Sedimentisphaerales bacterium | reverse complement strand
TTATTATTTTGAATTTCTCATTACTCCAAGTACATTTTATCTTAAATCGTCTGGCGAAAACAGAGAACTTGATACAAAAAATATTATTGATGAAATAAATGAATTTATTCATTTAAGATTAGATAAAGAATGGATAGCAAAAGAGTGGAAGAAAATGGAATTAGGGGTTAATCTGGAAAATGTTCATCCATTGGTAAGGGTTGCCTTTAATGCACATATACAAATTAATGAATTTATTGAAAGTAATAAGGGGGGAGTATCACTTGAGATATTTGAGTTATCAGAGATAGCTATAAAAGTGAATATGTTATACAAAAAATCTGCAGTAGGACTTTATGGGCGATTGAAAAATCTTTGTTCATATGATTTTCATCTGTATAATTCAGCGCGATATGAAATTCAAATTGCAGGCATGCTAGCAGAAAGAGGGCATGAAGTTGAATTTGTAGAGGAAGGAATTGATAAGAAGCCGGATATTCTTGTGAAAAAAGGTTGCGATATATGTGAGTTAGAGTGCAAACATAAAGATCAAGGTGTAGATCAACTTAACTATATTAATAGTATATATAATAATATACAACGTGCACGTAAGCAGTTTACTAAAAATTACCCAGCAATAATTATGATAGAGATAGATAAGAAATGTTTTGATGAATTTCTAGATGAGATTGGGGAATTAAAAGAAGAAATTGACAGAGCTATGCGAAACAGCCAAACAATATCTGCCATAATAATAACATCGAAGTTAATGTTTGAAACGGAGGATGAGTTGCATTATACTCATAGAGTATTCCCTTTTCTTAATCAAAATTCTCGATATCATATTCCAGAGTGGTTAGCTAATAATCTTATATTTATTCGTGATGATTAATATAATTCAGAGAAATGTCAAGATTCTTATGCTCCATTCAACAAGCTCATAGCAGGCCCATTTGGAGCCTATGTTGATTTCCTTTTATACGGGGTTTACACTTCATCTAAGTACTGGCGCCCCTTCGACAAGCTCAGGGCAGGCTTTTTCAGGGCTTAATAAGGTAGAAGACTATTTTATTAGATCCCTCGGCAGGCTCGGGATGACTTTTGGCTGGGGCATTCAGGGGTAATGAGGTTCCTGGATACCTGCCTGCGCAGGTATGACATTTGTGTGCGAGGATGATAATCGCTAGGTGTAATTGAGTAATAGGGCGACCACGGCGGTCGCCCCTAAAGTTAAAATGTTGACGGTGGGGGAGTTGGTTGGTATGCTGTGGTGTAAGTAAGGGGGCCAGAGTGATTTTGATATAAGTTGGATGAGGTGATATGAAGGAATTATATGTAAAGACACGGGCGCAGTGGCGGGGGTGGTTAAGTAAGAATCATGAGAAGAGTTTGGGGGTGTGGTTAGTTTTTTATAAGAAGGGGACGGGTAAGGCTACGCTGGATTATGAGGATGCGGTGGAGGAGGCGCTGTGTTTTGGGTGGGTTGATAGTATTATAAAGAAACTTGACGACCAGCGTTATGCGCGTAAGGTTACGCCGCGCAAGGCCAGGAGTCGGTGGTCTGCATTGAATAAGAAGCGGGTTAAGAAGGTTATTAAGGAAGGTCTGATGACCAAGGCCGGGCTGGCCAAGATTGAGCAGGCCAAGAAATCGGGTGTTTGGCAGCAGCCGGACCGGCCGCAGATTTCGGGGGAGGTTCCTGAAGAGTTGGCAGAGGCGTTGAAAAAGAATAAGAAGGCGAAGGCGTTTTTTGATCAGTTGGCGCCTACGTACCGAAAGCAGTTTATTGGGTGGATTGCGATGGCCAAACGCCAGGAGACCAAAGAGCGGCGTGTGAAAGAGGCTATTACTTTGCTGGCCAAGGGGCAGAAGTTGGGGATGAAGTGAGGGCAGAAAGTTAGAGCAGGAGAGCAGGTGAAAGAGAATCAAAAGAAACAAGCTGAAGCTTGAACTCTAAGCGCGGGTAATGATTTTGTATCGATTGGTATTTGTTCCGAAGAACAGGGAGTAACGAACGGTTCAATCCTGGATCCCTGTTTGCACAGGGATGACAATACCAGGCGTGAGTGGAGATATAAGCTCCAGCACCCTTCTGCTTGTCAGCAGAAAGGTGCCACCCGGCGTGGGGATTCTAAAACTTGACCAGACAAGGGCTCCTTGGTATGCTGTGGGGTGATTTGTTGATGATAATTTGAGATATGGAGAAAAATAAGTGAGTGACGCGGTATATCAGAAGTGTATAAATCCTGATTGTGCAAGTACCTATGGAGTGGGGGAGAGTTTGTTTGCTTGTCCGGGGTGTGGTGATTTGCTGGATGCGGTGTATGACTGGGACAAGCTTTTTGTGCCGGATGGGCTGGCGTGGTTTGAGAAGCGGTGGGCCACGCGCGCGAATAAGCTGGATTTTTCGGGGGTGTGGCGGTTTCGGGAACTGATACCATTTTGCAGCGAGGAACACTGCGTGACGGTGGGGGAGGGGCAGACGCTGTTGCAGCAGAATGACCCGGTGGGCGAGTATGCCGGGCTGAGTGCGGGGCGGCTGCATCTGGAATATGAAGGGCTCAATCCGAGTGGGTCGTTCAAGGATAACGGGATGGCCGGGGCGTTTACGCATGCGCGCATGGTGGGGGCTAAACATGTGCTTTGTGCCTCCACGGGTAATACGTCGGCATCGGTGGCGCTGTATGCCCATGCGTGCGCGCTGAAATGTTCGGTGTTTATCGGCTCGGGCCGGATCGCGTATGGCAAGCTGAGCCAGGCGCTGGATTTCGGGGCGCATACGATCCAGATAATCGGTGATTTTGACGATTGCATGAGGCAGGTCAAGCGAGTGTGCGGTGACCTGAATCTATATTTGATGAACTCGCTGAACCCGTTCCGGCTGGAAGGGCAGAAGGCGATCATGTTCCGGGTGCTGGAAGGGTTGCGCTGGCAGGTGCCGGACTGGGTGATAGTGCCGGGCGGCAACCTGGGTAACAGCAGCGCGTTTGGCAAAGCGTTTGCGGAGTTGAAGCATCTGGGGCTGATAGAGCGTGTGCCGCGCCTGGCGGTGATTAATGCCACGGGCGCGAATACGCTGTTTGATCTGTATGAGAATAAAGGTGTGCGCTTTAACGGCGGGCAGGTGGATAATGCGGTGGTGGACGGGTATTATCAGAAGCTCAATGAGACCGGGTACCGGCCGCACACCCTGGCCACGGCGATTGAGATATCGCGCCCGGTGAACCTGAAGAAGTGCCTGCGTGCCCTGGAGGTGTGCAACGGGGTGGTGCGCGAGGTGACGGACGAAGAGATAGTGGATGCCAAGGCCGTGGTGGGCCGTTTCGGGCTCGGGTGTGAGCCGGCCTCGGGCGCGTCCGTGGCAGGGCTGAAAAAGCTGCGTCAGGAAGGAGTGGTCGGACCGGACGAGACCGTGGTCTGTATCCTGACCGGGCATCAGCTTAAAGACCCGAATATTACGGTGAATTACCATAAGGATAAACAGGGGCCGTACTCCAATGTGCCGGTGGAGGTTGAGAATGATATTTCGGCGATAATTAAGGCGCTGGGATTGTAGATTTTTGATTTTAGATTTCGTTCGCGGCCGACAGGGGCGTGGCACTTGAATATAGATAAGGATTATTTGCTATGATAACGATTGGTGTGACAGGAGCGGTCGGGCGTATGGGGCGGCGGATTATTGCGCTGGCTGAGGAGGCGGGTGATTTGCAGGTGGTGGCGGCCCTGGAAGTGGCGGGGCATGAACTGCTGGGGCAGGATGCGGGATTGACGGCGGGAGTGAAGAAGCTCAATGTGGCGATTAGTGAACAGCCGCAGGTTAAGCCGGATGTGATGATCGATTTTTCGCTGCCGGCCTCCACGGAGAAATGGATTGACTATTGCGGCGAGAACGGGATCGCCATGGTGATTGGTACTACGGGCCTTTCGGAAGCACACCAGGAAAAGATGCGCCAGGCAGGGCATAAGACCGCGGTTTTGTGGGGAGCTAATATGAGCCTGGGCGTGAATCTGCTGTTTAAACTGGTGGCCGAGGTGGCGGCGAGCCTGCCGGACGATTATGATATGGAAATAGTCGAAGCCCATCATCGCTTTAAGCGTGATGCACCGTCGGGCACGGCGCTGGAACTGGCGCGTAAAATGGCACAGGCCAGGGGCTGGCCCTGGCCTGCTTGTTTAGTGCACGGACGGGAGGGTAAAGACGCGTTGCGTCAGGAAAAAACCATTGGCATGCACGCGGTTCGCGGGGGCGATATTGTGGGCGAGCACAGCGTGATGTTTTCCGCGTTGGGCGAAACGGTCTCGCTGGGGCATCGGGCCCATAGCCGCGATACGTTTGTGCGGGGTGCGCTGCAGGCGGCCCGCTGGCTAAAGGGTAAACAGCCGGGCCTGTACAGCATGTTTGATGTTCTGGGGTTATAACATAATTTGGTTCATTCTGTTATAAATGATTTAATATTTATTATTGGGATATTGGTCCTTACTTTCGCCCTTTCAGGGCTTTAAGAATATCAATCAATTGGTTCCGAGGGCTTGCGCCCCCGGCTAAACACGGTCGCCCTTTCAGGGCTAATCAGTCGTCGTCGGCCATGCCGTGGCAGACGAATACGGAATATTGGGTGTTTTCCTTGCTTCGGTACACTTCCTGATTATTATTGAAGTCGGGTAGGGGTACGGTGGTGGCCACGGTGCATTTGGGACACCACACCTGGCGCCCGATGAAATCTTCCTGAACACCGAGCTTCTTATTACAATTGTGGCAGCGGAACTTAATCATGGCTAACTCCAATTATATTAAATAGGCGATTTTTCTACATCCATGCAAAGCAGAGCGATTGTTAAATCGATGGCGCGGAGAAACAGCCGGATGACTATTCTCCATAGGGTGTGGTTTTATCAGACGCTCATTCTGATAACCTGTTATTAGGTATTATTAATTGAACTATACAATTCGCCGGCCGGGAAGTCTAATGAGGGTTAGGCAAACTAGAGAAAATAAATAAAAATCGATGTTAAACTTTTCTGATAATATCGGGTCCTATATATTTTCGGCGTAAGTCCTTACAGGTGACTGTGATATCGTCCCATAAATCAGCTTTGGCGCGGGTTTTGATTGTTTGGGAATGGTCTTTAATATCTCACAAGTTTTATTTTCGATGCAGGAAGGATATTGACCGAATCCTGTCAGGATGGTTTCGAGCAGGGGGACCATGCGACCGAGGAGTCCGGCATGGATAATGAGGTTCCAGAAGGGCTCGAGCTTTTTCCAGGCGCCGCTGTACATGATATGGCGCAGGCGGGCAGGGATGGTTTTTTTGGCGCCGGCGGAGCGGATAATACCGGACCATCGATAAAACTGTTCATAGGATTTCCAGTACCCGGCCTCCAGTTTTTGGGGTTTCATGCCGGCCGGGGCAAACACGACGTGGCGGGTATCATAGCGGTCCCAGTTTTTGGTCAGGATACGTCCTTCGCGCCGGAACCGGCGGTACAGGCCGGTGCCGGGGTAGGGGGTGAGGATATGGAAGGTGGCGGTTTCGATGCCCTGGTGCAGGGCCCAGTCCACGGTTCTTTCGAAGACGGTTTCGTCGTCTTCGTCGAGCCCGAACACGAAGCTGGCATTGATCATGATGCCGCGATCATGCAGGCGCCGAACAGCTTCGTTGTAATCGAGGTTCAGGTTATGAAATTTTCTGGCGCTATAGAGGTTGTTGGCGTTTTGGGTTTCGAACCCGATAAACAGGCTGCGCAGGCCGGACCGTACGGCCTGGTCCAGCAGGGGCTGGTCAAACACGGCTTTAACCGTAGCGGCCGCCTGCCAGATGCGACCCATGCCGCGCATGCCGGCAAAAAGTTGTTGGGCGAAGTCGGTGTTTCCGAACAGGTTGTCGTCCAGGAAGAATACGTGGCGTCCCGGCAGTTGGTCAATTTGGGCCAGGGCATCGTCAACGTCCATGGTATAAAATCCCTTGCCGTGCCGGAAGAATGATTCCTTGTAGCAGAATCCGCATTTGTAGGGGCAGCCGCGTGATACCACCATGCTGTTGGGCGCCAGATAGCGGCGCCGGTCGATGAGGTCGCGCCGGGGCGCAGGCTGGCCCAGGAGCGTGCGCTGGGTGGATTGATAACGTCGTTTGGGAAGCCCGGATCGGAAATCCTGGAGGAACTCCGGCCAGGTATCTTCGCCCGGTCCGAGGAAAATGGTATCCGCGTGCAGAGCCGCTTCTTTGGGCAGGGTGGTGACATGCAGGCCACCCAGACAGACATATACGCCTTTACAGCGATAATGGTCGGCGATCTGGTAGGCACGTGTGGCGGAGGTGATGTACACTTCAATAACGACCAGGTCCGGCTTATCATCGAGATTTAATTTCTGGACATGTTCGTCCTGGATTTCGACCTTGTCGGTTTCATCGAGATAGGCGGCCAGGGTCATCAGGCCCAGGGGTGGGAATAAGGAATACTTGATCGGGCGGAAATAAGGTGAGACAGCCTCGGTCAGCGCCGGCAGAATCATTTTGATCTTCATGATAATTCTCCCTGGTTTTTAAAGACACACTTTGTGTAGTTAAAAGAATCCTGATCATAATGATAGCTTTGGCATTTTCCAGAAATTATGTTGGCTGTCTGTCCACGATTTGGACGCTGCCGTGATATAATCGAATATGATACCTATTAATTTTACGAACTGTGTGAAGGGGGGGTTCGAAGGTCATGTATTTTTTTTTATATACTGAAAAAAAAGACAGCCAGCCAGACAATTATTCCGGCGGGGCCTGTTCGAGGATGGTTTCGGTGGCAGTGGCGCCCAGGCGTTTGCAGCCGAGGTCCAGGTAGAGGACCGCGGATTCGTAGGTGCGTACGCCGCCGGCGGCCTTGACGCGCATAGTATGGCCCACGGTTTTCATCATGACCTCAACGGCTTCGGGGGTCGCCGGGCCGTGGCCGAATCCGGTGGAGGTCTTGACATAGTCAGCGCCTGCGGCCCGGCAGATTTCGCTGGCGCGCGCAACCTGTTCAAGAGAGAGATTGCAGATTTCCAGAATCACCTTGACGCAGACATGGTGTGGTCTGGCGACGTTGACCACGGCCTCGATGTCTTTTTGCACATGGTCGTAGTCTCCGCTGAGGAATTTACCGATATTCATGACCATATCCAGTTCGGCGGCCCCGTCGCTGATGGCCAGTTGTGCTTCGAGGGCCTTGACCTCCGGCCGGTTGGACCCATGGGGGAATCCGATGACCGCACAGCATTTGACGGGCGAGCCGGCCAGGATTTTTTGAGCCAGCGGCACATCGGTGGGTCGTACGCAGACAGTGGCCACCTGGTATTTTTTCGCCAGTTCACAGGCGGCGATGATGTCGTTATCGGTCAAAAAGGGCTTTAACGCGGAATGATCGATGGTTTGAGCAACTTGTTTTCTGGTCCACATCGTGTTTCTCCGATGAATAAGGTATGATTATTTTTAATCTGTAATGTTCATATACTATAAGGGCTTCCGGTTTTTATGCAAGTGGTAAAAGGCCCAGGAATGTTTTATAATAATTGTATCCGTCCGGCGGTTTTTTCTTTACGTGGAGAGGGGTATTTTTTACCATGTGGCCATGAAAAACAATATAATTACAAATGCTGGTGAAGATGAGAATCGCTCCGGGATACGGATGCCGGAGTTACCCCATTGGAAGGGATTTAACCTGCTGGAGATGTTCGAACTGGATCGAAAGGGTGATTTCCGGGAGGATGATTTTCGGTGGATCAGGGATTGGGGTTTTAACTTTGTGCGCCTGCCGCTGTGTTTCCGGTTGTGGATCGAGGATGGGGATGTGTATAAGATTCATGAGCCCATGCTGGAAAAACTGGACCGGGCGGTGGAATGGGGCGGGCAGTACGGACTCCATGTGAATTTGAATTTACATCGGGGACCGGGTTATTCGGTGCATCCGGAATTTACCGAGCCGTACAACCTGTGGAAGGATAAAGAGGCGCAGGATGCGTTTTATTTTCACTGGCAGATGCTTGCCCGGCGGTATGAGGGTGTATCGATTGAGCAGCTCAGTTTCAATCTGATTAACGAGCCGGCTCTTATATCGGAGACCATGTTGCGCGGGGACTATGAGCGGGTGATGCGCGCGGCGGTTAAGGTGATTCGCCGGATCAGTCCGGGACGTATTATAATAGTGGATGGTTTGCGCTGGGGCAGAGACCCGGTTACGGAGTTGAATGACCTGGGGGTGGTCCACAGCACGCGGGCTTATGACCCGATGTTTGTAACACATCATCAGGCTCAGTGGGTGGAGGAAAGTTCGGAGTTTCCTGAGCCGGCCTGGCCTGGCCACGGGTGGGACCGGCAGCGTCTGGAGGAATGCTATCGCGTCTGGGCGGAGTTGGTGGGGCAGGGGGTTCCGGTCCATTGCGGGGAAGGAGGTTCCTACAATTGGACCGGGCATAAGGTGGTGTTGGACTGGATGCAGGACGTGCTGGAAATACTCAAGGAGCTTAAGATTGGTTTTGCCCTGTGGAATTTCCGGGGTGAGTTCGGTATTCTGGATTCCAAGCGAGGGGATGTGGCTTACGAGGATTTTCAGGGTCATAAACTGGATCGGAAAATGCTGGGATTGCTTCAGGAACTGACGTGAAAGGCAGGGGGGGCGGCAGGACGTTTAAGCGGGGTTGGCACTCAGACAGGCGGCGCGTGGATCCGGTTGGCTCCCTGTTCTTGATTACTAAAGCCTGTAATAATAGTTTGATCGGACATATTCATTTTATATGTCTTGTTTGCCCGGGAGAAAGAGTTACTATCCAGGACAGACCTGTCATTTTCAAATGACAGGCAGGTATATCCCAAAATACAGAGGTAGCTAATAATACAGATGAGAAAAATCATAGCGGTACTTCCTTTTACGCTGCATGGTTTTAGGGTATTGACTTTGGTTATTTGTTCTGGGAATATCGTCACGGGTAAAAATTTTTATGCAGTAATTTCAGCCGGACCATGGCCGCGGAGATCAGAATCGGATGGATTTGGGGGTCTTGAGGTTCCGATAATGAGGCAAATACTCAGCTAGCAGTAGTGTTAGGGGGGCTGTTGAAAAAGCAATAGGGTTTTATATCCAAAGGTTGCAATCATCAGGAATTTTCGTATGCTGGTGATATGGTTTTAACCTGTTTTTTTAGCGGGCGGGCCTGAGGGCTTTCCCTGATAAAGCGGAACGATATGTTTAACAAGATCCTGTCATTCTATACCAAGTATTTTGCTCTCTGGGTGGTCATCTTCGGTGGGCTGGCCTGGTGGTATCCGCAGCCATTTATCCGGCTCAAGCCGGGGATGGACTGGTTTTTTGCCCTGACCATGTTTGGGATTGGCGCGGTTTTGAGTGTGGATGATTTTAAGAATATTGGGCGTAAGCCGCTGATTGTGGTGCTGGGCTGCGTGACGCAGTACACGGTGATGCCGCTGGGCGCGTTTTTACTGGCGCGGGCGTTTAACCTGCCGGCGGAACTGGCGGTTGGGCTGGTGCTGACGGCGTCCGCGCCCGGGGCTATGGCCAGTAATGTCATCTGTTATATTGCGCGTGCGGACACGGCGTATTCGGTTTCGCTGACCACGGTGTCCACGTTGTTGTGTCCGCTGTTGACGCCGGGATTGACGTTGCTGCTGGCCGGGTCGTATCTGGACATAGCGTTCTGGCCCATGTTCTGGAATGTCATAAAGATCGTTATTGTTCCCTTGTTTATAGGGCTTATGATCCGGCACACCTGGGGGAAACAGATGGAGAACGTGGCGAAAATCTTTCCGGCCATTTCGGTAACGTTTATCATTTTTATCTGCAGTATGGTCATTGCGTTGAATCATGAGCATATGGCGGAACTGACGATTTTTATTCTGGTGGTGGTACTTTTATTAAACCTGTACGGCATGGGCATGGGATACACGGTGGGTTCTATATTCAGGCTGGATTGGCGCAGGCGCCGGACCTTGTGTATTGAGATCGGTATGCAGAATGCCGGGCTGGGTACGGTGCTGGCATTGAAGCATATTGGTCCCAGGGCAGCCATCCCGGCGGCCTGTTTTGTGTTTGTCTGTATTATTACAGCGGCGATTCTGGTGGAGCTATGGCAGCGCAATGGCAAAGAAGCAGAGGTGAAATAAAATGAATGTAGTAGGGTGTCAGCATGATATTGTGTGGGAGAACAAGGCGGCCACGCAGGAGAAAGTGAAGGCGCTGTTTATGGATGTGTCGATTGAGTCAGGCTCGCTGATTGTTCTGCCGGAGATGTTCGATACGGGATTCAGCCATAATGTCACGGCCATCGCCGAGGATGGCAGGGCCTTGACGTTTGGATTTCTCTCGGGCCTGGCACGGGAGTATGATTCTTATGTTTTAGGCGGGATCGTAACGAAAACGGTTCAGAACTGGGGGCACAACCAGGCAGTGCTGGTGGGGCCGGACGGGCAGGAACGTACTCGATATACCAAGATACATCCGTTTACCTACAGCGGGGAGTCCGTACATTTTGAGCCAGGCAGCGAACTATGTGTATTTGAATGCGGAGGATTTAAGGTGTGTCCGTTGATCTGCTATGATCTGCGGTTTCCGGAAGTGTTCCGCAAGGCGCTGGGCCAGGGGGTGCAGATGTTTGTGGTGATTGCCAACTGGCCGGGCGAGCGCCAGGGGCACTGGTCCACGCTCTTACAGGCGCGCGCGATTGAGAATCAGGCGTATGTAGTGGGCGTGAACCGCTGCGGGCGCGATCCCAATCATGACTACGCCGGTGGCAGTTGCATTATCGACCCGCGCGGCGAGATCCTGGCTCGCGCCGGTGATAGCGAGATGATTATCACGGCTCAAGTGGATGTCAATGAGGTCAATGAATATCGTAACCAGTTTCCGGTGCTGGATGACCGGAAGGGTATATAGCCACGAAAAGGCACAAAAGTCTCAATTGTTATCACCGAGCACATCGAATTATTATTGATCGGGGTCGCACAGAGAAAAAGCTTGATTGTTTAAGGGTAATTCTATAGAATAGATAATGTCCTGGCTTGGAAGTTTAGTTTTATGCCCTGCCAATGATAAATATCAGTTGACTGAATAAGTAAACAAATCGATTTATCTTAAGCGGCGGTAATCCTTTAGAGCGTAGCGAGGAGATTATGAGAATCAGCCGAATAATTCAATTTGGAGTATGGATACTTCTCGGTTCCGTGCTGCAGCTGGCTGCTGCTCCTTCATGGCTGCATAGAGACGGTAATCAGCTCAAAGATCCCAATGATAATGTGGTTGTATTGCGGGGAATTTCTCTGATTGATCTGGGCTTTCTGGAAGGATGGCAGGGCGGAGCCGTCACCATGATTGACCGGCTTACGGACCCGTGCGACGTTCAGGGTAATTCAACGGGCTGGTATCCGAGGGTCATCCGGATCCCGGTTTTTCCGCCGGATACCGTTGA
>JAFGHE010000282.1 GCA_016930295.1 Sedimentisphaerales bacterium | reverse complement strand
CTCAAAAACACGCCCGACAGGATTCGAACCTGTAACCTTCGGTTCCGTAGACCGATGCTCTATCCAATTGAGCCACGGGCGCTTGGGTTGGTGCCTGACAATAAAGGCAAACCAAATTTAGTCATTATTTTAACCAACCAGTAGTCACCACTGCAACTAAAATCGTAATTGCTTTCAAAATAATAAGTTGTAGCGATCATGGTTAAGAGTTGATTATTTTTTTCTGACTTCTTCCTTAATCCTCTGGATATGGCCTCGGCCCAGGGCCTTGACTTCACAACCCAGTTCAAAGTACTTTTTGATTTTATCATCGCTGAGGATGCCGAAGCAGTCAACCACGGCCAGAGGACCCTGGGCCCATTCCACAATAGTGGCTGGTTCGAGTTTCAGATAAGGTTCATGCGGAACCGCCAACACCAGGGCCTCAATTCCCTGCAGTGATTGCTGAAGGTCTTTAGCGGGCTGGGCATTTTTTAGTTCCTCCTGGTTGCGGAAGAATCGCTTGAGGGAGTGGCCGGGAGCCGGATAGACATCCTGGATTTGTAATTCAAACCACTGATCCACGTAAGGGTCATGCACATGGATTTCGGCGCCCATTTCGGCCAGCTTGCGGGCCACCACTTCCGAGCCGCTGTAACGGGTATCACCGACATCCTGGCGATAACTGGCCCCGCAGATCAGAACCCGCGTTCCGGCAATGTAGCGCCCCATATTTCGCAAGGCATCACGCGTGAGTTCGGCCACATGCAGTCCGCGCGTATCGTTAATATCAATGGCCATGGGCGTGATTTTAAATACGTCATCGCCATCCTCAAAGCCGAGGATGTGTCTATACGCCCAATAGCCCAGCCCGCCGTCTTTGGGAAGGCAATAGCCGCCGATGCCCGGGCCGGGAAAGATCATATTATTATGCGTCGGACGCATCTTGATGGCCTTTATCACCTTGATCAGATCAACGCCGTTACGCTCGGAAAACAGACTCCATTCATTCAGAAAGGCAAGAATCGTTGCGCGGTAGGAATTTTCCACGATTTTGGTGGTTTCAGATTCAATCGGACGATCCATGACCGTCAGGGGGAAATCTTCCGTATTCAGAACCTCTTTCAGGAATTTGGTCACCCTTTCCCGCGCGGTCTGGTTACAGCCGGCACAGACTCGCCAGAAATCCCGAATAGATGATACATATTCCCTCCCCGGCATCACACGTTCAAAGCTGTGGGATAAGAGAGGTTCCGAATCGATTCCCCGATTCTTAAATGCCTTTTTCATGATTGGATAGGCCACAAATTCCGTCGTACCAGGCGCTACTGTGGTTTCAATCAGGACCAGACAATCAGGGGGTATTTTATCTCCAATAGTACGCATAGTGGCTTCCAAAGCGCTCATCTCGGCTTCGCCGGAACGCATATTGCCCAGGTCACGTTTGGTATAATCGCATTGAACATCCACGACCACACAATTGGCCAGTTTAAGGCAATCGCTGTTATAGGTGGCTATCAGGGTTTTCTTTTCATTAACGCATCGGGCGATCATGGGATCCACTTCCGGGTCCTCCGCTTTCACCGGAGAGAGGCCCTGGTTGAGCATGGGGATTTTCCAGTAACTGCGGGTACTGGGTCGCTGGCAGCCGATGACAAATTTGCCGGGCCTGCCCGTGGCCTTATCCACAGTATCGGCAATAATGGCGGCCATAACAGCGCCTACAAATCCAACGCCCATAACAACCACGATTTCCTTGCCTTCGCTGCGAGCCGCATCGGCCAGAGACTGAACACGCTCGAATTCAGCCGCATACTCGTCCGGCTGAGGGATAGGAAATTTTTCGCCCGCAGGATTTTCTGAATGTTTTTTCATCTTCTAAAACTCCAAAAGTATATAGCATAAATTACTTTTATAACATTGTGCCTTCGATCCTCTACCTGACAACCTGAGCGATTTTTTATCAAATCGTGCAGTTTGTATTATAACTTGACCGGTTTGCATAAATACGTTTGGTCGTTGGCAACCCGGCCGCAGTATTTACAGGCATAGGTTGCATCCTCGACTAATTCAGCATATTTCTCCCAGTTCCTTTCATGAAAGCGCAGATTAACCAGATAACACAAATGGTGGTCATGTCCCGGGTGTGGTGACTCGATATTCACAATGTTTTCCTTTCTTCTTCTTTAAGAGCTATTAGGAGTTTGGCACGCCGGAGAGCACGGGTACGGGCTTCGACTTCTTCCGTGGTATGGGTCGGTAATGCCTGAGCCTCTAACAACAGCCGTTGGGCTTTTGACTCCGTGATAACATTACCGGATAATGACTCTTGTGTCAAGAGTGTAACTTCATTTTCACGTATATGGCCGAACCCACCGGAAATAAACAGGACCTGTGGCTGGTTATCCTTATCCCGGTAGCGTAACAGCCCTTCTCCCAGGATGCAAAGCATCGGGCTATGGCCCGGCAGCACACCCCATTGGCCGTCCTGGGCGGGAAAGACGATCTCTCTCACCTCTTCATCCAATACCCGGGCTTCCGGAGTAACTACAATACAACGTAAATATGCCATAAAAACTTCTTCTTAATGCCTGTAAGCTCGGCTACATTTATCTTTTTACCATGGGATGCCACCGTCAAAAGTGGATATTGGCACTTAAAACCGTTTTTTTAAATCCAGAAACAAGCGTTCGCAATACTTTTGACGCTGGCGTCTGGACAACTTCTAAAGATAGTTACACTTTTTCTGTTTGCATGGTTTGGGCTTTTTGAGCGGCATCCTCTACCGTGCCTACATACATAAACGCCGCTTCCGGCAGATGGTCCCACGTGCCGTCACATATTTCCTCAAAGCTGCGGATGGTATCTTCCATTTTGGTGTAATTGCCGGGCATGCCGGTAAACGCCTCAGCTACCAGAAACGGCTGGGATAAAAATCGTTCGATTTTTCGGGCCCGGGCCACTATATTTTTATCTTCTTCACTTAATTCATCCACTCCCAGGATAGCGATGATATCCTGCAGATCCCGGTACCGCTGCAGAAATTCCTGTACGCGGCGTGCCACCTTATAATGATGCTCACCTACCGTATTCGGGTCCAGAATCCGGCTGGTGGATTCCAGCGGGTCCACGGCCGGGTAGATGCCTTTTTCCGCGATCGAGCGCTGCAGGTTCACCGAAGAATCCAGATGGGTAAAGGTAGTTGCCGGCGCCGGATCAGTATAATCATCGGCTGGCACATATACCGCCTGAATAGACGTAACCGCGCCCTTGTCCGACGAGGTAATGCGTTCCTGGAACTGGCCCATTTCCGAGCCCAGGGTGGGCTGATACCCTACGGCCGACGGCATACGTCCCAGCAGTGCCGAGACTTCCGACCCGGCCTGCGAGAAGCGAAAGATATTGTCAATAAACAGCAGCGTATCCGCTCCGGACTGGTCACGGAAATACTCCGCCATGGTCAGTGCCGTCAGCGCCACTCGTAAGCGTGCTCCCGGCGGTTCATTCATCTGACCGAACACCATTACTGTCTGGTCGATCACTCTTTTACCCGTATCCCCGATTTTAGCTTCCTGCATTTCCAGCCAGAGGTCGTTTCCTTCCCGGGTTCGTTCTCCTACGCCGGCAAAGCAGGAATAGCCGCTATGAAACCGGGCCAGGCGCGCAATCAATTCCTGGATAATGACTGTTTTGCCTACTCCGGCTCCGCCAAATAATCCGCATTTGCCGCCCCGGACCAAAGGGCATAATAAATCGATTACCTTGATCCCGGTTTCGAACATTTCTGTTTTGGGGGAAATTTCGGTAAATTCCGGCGGATCACGATGAATCGGTCGCTTCTCTTTGGCATTCACCGGTCCGAGCCGGTCGATGGGTTCTCCCAGCAGATTAAAAACCCGACCCAGTGTCTCCTCGCCCACCGGCACCATCACCGGCGCGCCAGTATCAATAACGTCCATGCCCCGATACATTCCGTCCGTTGAGCCCAGGGCCACGGCCCGGATCTTACCACCTCCCAGATGCTGCTGGACCTCACCGGTCAGTTTGATCGGCTGGCCGTTTACTTCTTCATCAATCGTTAACGCATTATAAATGGAAGGGATATTTTTCTCATCAAACTCCACATCAAAGGTACTGCCGATAACCTGTGTCACCTTACCTTTATTCATGTGCCAGACCTCGTTTCAGGAGTAATTATTCACTCTATTATAGGTTTAAAAAGGGCGAAATTGCCTTATAAGCGCAACTAATTGTAAACGCGATATTTATATCTGCAAACATGATATCTGTCAAACATATATTTGCCAGGAGAAATTCTGAAAATCCCGTCCACAAAATCCTCTATTTACCTGCTCTTATTCTGGCCCAATAATTGAAATTTTAACGTCGTAAAAACACTCTGATATGCTTGTAAACTATTGTTAAAAAAGAATTTAAAGTAAAACGCGGGGCTGGCTGGTCATCCTGGGTACTCCTGAGCCGCGATGACGAAAATCGTACGCCCATGTGAAAAAGTCTTTAATTTAGAGATGTTATTTGCCGATTCAGTCCATAAGGAAGGCTTTTTTGAAATAGTAATAAGGAATCAATAATACCGCAAAACAGATGGCACAGTAAACTATGAGTGATTCAGTAAGAGAAAAAATCAAAACAAAATTGCGGGCATCTGAATTAAGCCTGGAAGATTTGTATGATATCGAGTCCTTTCTGAAGGAACTGATTAACGATACTGAATCCAAGACCGCACAGCTTAGCGACGAGGAAGGGCGTAAGCTCCGCCGTGAGGTTCGTTTTGAAACCTGTTTGCGGGCAAAAGTCGCGCGTATTACGGACATTAAGCCGGGCGAAGTTGAGGAGTTCCCGGCCGTCATTCTGGATATTTCCCGCAGCGGCATGAGCTTGAAAGTTCGCAAGGAACATTACCTCCATTCAGATTTTATCAAGGTTAGTTTCCTGGGACCCAGAGGCCATACCAAGGATATTTACCTCAAGGTCCTCAGTGTTCAGGATTTAAGGGAAAAGCGTGAACTTTGGAATCGGCTGGGCTGTCGAAGCGTCAGCGAAGAGGAACTCCGCGCCCTGCACGAACAAGAAAAGAAAAGAAAACCAGTCGTTCTGTAAACTGCCCACCACGCGCGTGCGACGACGGATCTCACGCATGATTCGTTCCAGGGGATTATTGGTTCACAATGACCGCCAGTGCTTGTCCGGGTAATCATAATAACTCAGCGTCTCCTGGTAACCTTCACGGACGATCTGAGCCGCTTTGGATAACTTCATCGCCTGGAGTTTGTTGATGACCGCCTGGGCTTTTGGGAACCCTTAAATTCACCTGGCCGGCCTGGGTCTGTAACTTACGCTGGTAATGACCTGCCCGCGTGTCAATGCGTGCCTGAGTT
>JAFGHE010000281.1 GCA_016930295.1 Sedimentisphaerales bacterium | reverse complement strand
GATAAACGCTGGTTTCGAACCGATAAAAAGTAAGTTAATCATCTTGACAAAATAAAAGCACACAAATTAAATATCAAAAATTGAATATTAAAACGACAAATCAAAATGTAAAAATATGGGTGGCAGCCTCAAGCCCGCCTCTGGCAGGATTGGGGATGGATTACATCCGCACAGAATTATCATCCCCGCGAAGGATGGAGTACTGCCCCATAGAATTGTCAACCTCGCACATATGTATCATTCCTGCGAAGGCAGGAATCCAGGATATTCCCTGTACTTTATCACATACCGGTCAACGTCATATATTTTTCAATCGCTCCTTTGCTTGAATAGTTGATTTTTACTATGTAGTGTTAATATTATATTTTTTAATGAATGTATTAAATCAGAGGCCAAACAATGAAAGTAATATGTCACGGAATTGATCTGGTCGACTGCGACAGGATCGATCAAATGCTCAGCCGCCATGAGGACCGGTTTTTAGAGCGTGTCTTTACCCTTACCGAGCAGGAATACTCCCAACGCCATCGCGACCGCACTGAACGGCTGGCCGGCCGGTTTGCCGTAAAGGAGGCGGTCATGAAGATGATCGGCACCGGCTGGTCCGAAGGGGCGGCCTGGAAAGATGTTGAAACCATAAACAACTCTGCCGGCAAGCCAGAGGTAAAACTTTCCGGCGAAATCGCCCGACTGGCCCGAGAGATGGGAATCGACCACATCAGCGTCAGCATCACCCACGCCAAAGGCCTCGCCGTCGCTTCCGCCATCGCTCTCGGAGACGAATAATAAACCAACTACCATCCAACCTGCCCGAAATGTCCGACAAGTCCGACACGTCCGACACGTCAGATGATACTCTCAAACCTATAAATACTATCTGCCCTATAGGTCCTATCCACTTTCTCTACGACACGATTTACACGATGAACAGGATAATTTTGTGTCTTTTGTGCCTTTTTGTGGCTATTATATTGCCCATGCGGCTTCGCATGCTTGTTCATCCTGTAACTTTATGATATAGTTTAACTTATGAGTTGAACCCGATGATAAAAAGGATTTCATATGGAAAAGTTAAAACAAATAACTGATAAACGAATAGCCGCTCATACCCGGTTATTAGCCCTGAATTCCAAGGTGTACAAGGCGTTTCTGGATATGGAGAAAGCGGCCTTTAGCGAAGGCGCATTAGCCAAAAAGGAGAAAGAATTGATCGCAGTCGGAATTTCAGTCGTGATTAACTGTGAATCCTGTATGCAGTGGCATATCGAACAGGCAGCCCAGGCCGGAGCTTCTCTTCAGGAGGTTCTGGAAGCGGTCGAAGTCGGCATCGAGATGGGCGGCGGCCCGGCCACGGTTTCGACACGATTTGCCCTTGAAGTAATGGATGCCGTATTTTCTCAATAAACCGAAATAAAAGTATGAATGACAAATACGACATTCTGGTAGTCGGTGGCGGTCATGCCGGTGTAGAGGCCGCCCATGCCGCTTCGCGCCTGGGTCTGAAAACGGCCTTAATAACCATTGATGAAAAGACCATCGCCCAGATGAGCTGCAACCCGGCGATAGGGGGGTTGGCCAAGGGCCAGATTGTGCGCGAAGTAGACGCCCTCGGCGGGATCATGGGTTTGGCTACCGATATTGCCGGCATCCAGTTCCGCATGCTCAACCGCAGCAAAGGCCCGGCCGTTTGGGCCCCACGCGCCCAGGCAGACAAGCAGCTCTATCAGGATACCATCCTCCAGATACTCAAACAATGTGATAGCCTTGATATCATTACAGATACCGTCGATGAGTTATTTGTACAGGACGGAATTGTCAGGGGTGTCTTATGTGCCTCAGGTAGGGAAATTTCCGCCTCCGCCGTGATATTAACCACAGGCACTTTTTTACGAGGCCTCATGCATGTAGGTGCCGACCAGATACCCGGCGGCCGTTACGGTGAGCCCGCTGCTAACCATCTTTCCGGCTCACTGGAAAAGGCCGGACTCCACCTGGAACGATTAAAAACCGGCACGCCGCCCCGCATCGATTCTGATAGTATTGAGTATGACCAATTAAAAGAACAGCCCGGCGATGATGAGCCTGTGCCCTTCAGCTTCATGAATGATTCTATCACCCAGGAGCAGGTCAGTTGCTGGATAACCTATACCAACGAAACAACCCATGAGATTTTGCGCAGTAATCTCGAACGTGCCCCGCTTTATTCCGGCCAGATTAAAAGTACCGGCCCGCGCTATTGCCCCAGTATCGAAACCAAGATTCTCCGCTTTGCCGACAAGACCCGCCACCAGGTCTTTTTAGAGCCGGAAGGACGGGATACCAACTGGGTGTATTGCAACGGAATCAGTACCTCCGTGCCCAAAGATGTGCAGGAGCAGATGGTCCATAGCATTGCCGGATTGGCCCAGGCCGAAATTCTCCGCTACGCTTATGCTATCGAATACGATTATGTCCCGCCGCTCCAGATTCACGCTACCCTGGAGAGCAAAAAAGTAAAGGGCCTGTTTCTAGCCGGCCAGATTAACGGCACCAGCGGCTACGAAGAAGCCGCCGGCCAGGGTCTCATCGCCGGCATCAACGCCGCAGGCATGATTAAAGGTTTAGAACCAGTCATGCTCCGGCGGGATCAGGCCTACATCGGCGTGATGATTGACGACCTGGTTACCAAAGGAGTAGATGAGCCGTATCGCATGTTTACCTCGCGTGCCGAACATCGCCTCTTGCTCCGTAGTGATAACGCCGACCAGCGACTGACTCCCCTGGGGCGCGAGTGGGGACTGGTCAGTGATGATCGCTGGCAGCGGTTCCGGAACAAAGACCATCAAACCCACCAGATCAGCGAATACCTGAACAATAAAACTTTCGAAGGCAAACCGCTCATCCAGCTTCTAAGACAGCAAGGCCGCAACGAAGACTGGCTGCTCAATTTCGATGAGGAACTGGCTACCCGAAATTTTGACAAGACCGCCCTCCAGCAGGTAGTCAACGACATCCGCTACGCCGGCTACGTCGAAAAACAAAAACGCCTCGTCGAACGCTTCCAACAGGCCGAAAAAATAAAACTCCCCCCTGACCTCGATTACCACCGCGTCCCCCAACTACGCTGCGAAGCCCAGGAAAAACTCATCGCCGTGGCTCCCGCCAACCTCGGCCAGGCCTCCCGCATCTCCGGCATTACCCCCGCCGACATCACCGTACTCATGATCCACCTAAAAGAAAGAAAAATGATAGATAGAAAGCAATAAAGTAGCTCAAGCTTCCAGATTGTAGAAATTGTAGTTTAAGCTTCAAGCTTGAATATATTATTAAGACACGATAGACAGGATATATTATATGTTGCTAAGAATCGTTATAATTCCAATATCTTTATTTATATCAATGAGATCAGTGTTATTCAGTGTCAATCAGTGCCTAAATTATTTCATATCCGCCCACAGGTTGGCCAGTTGTATGAATTGCTGAGGGGATAAGGTTTCGCCGCGTGCGTTGGGATCGACACCTGCTTTCTGGAGCAGGGGTGTAAAGTCGAATTGAGGCATGGCATGTTTCAGGCAGGAGCTGATTTTTTTGCGCCGGTGACCGAGGAGCAGGTCGATGAATTTTTTCAGGATGATTTTATTGTGGATGGTCCGGCATTTTTCCTCGTCCCGATGCCAGGCGATCATGGCGGAGGTCACCTTGGGTGACGGCCAGAAACATTCCGGGCTGAGATTACGCAGGTGCTGTAGTTTTCCGGTCGCCTGCATCAGGATGCTCAGCAGACCGTACTCCTTTTCCCCGGGCCGGGCCACCATGCGCAGGCCCACTTCCGTCTGGATGGTAACGAACATACCGGCCGGCATATCGTCACCCAGCAACAGATTCACAATGAGGGGCGAAGAAACCTGGTAGGGCAAATTGGCCATCAGGTAAAAATGTCCTTTATGACGTTTGCGCTCCTCGTTGATGCTTTCCCAGACGGCCGGGTTGATGGTATTTTTATTGCTCAGTACATCGTCAGGGATGATAAAGACATTCGGCAGATGGCCCACCTGGGCATTGGCGATTTTACGCAGCCTGGCGTCAATCTCCACGGTGATTACGGCCCCGGCCTTCTCGGCCAGAAGCCCGGTCAGCGAGCCGGTCCCGCAGCCGACTTCCAGCACAATTTCATCCCCGCGCAGATGGGCCGCATTCACCAGCAGGTGCATCAGGTTCAGGTCAATAAGGAAGTTCTGACCCCACTGATGACGAGGTTTAATATCCTCGGCGGCCAGAAATTGTACTATCTCTTGTTTCGTATGCGGCATTGGAAGTAAAGCAACTCATGTTTTTTTCTGCATGATAAAAAAAACGTACCCATACCACTGGGAATATTTTTGGTACATTTCGATTTCTATTTTTTCCTCTTTGAGAATATTTAAGGCTTCAGGATCGTCCTTATATTTGGCCTGTAACCGGGCGATCTTATTCCGGATCGGCTGATAGTAATTCCACCAGCCGGACTCATCAAGGATAAAATGATGGACTAATGAATAATCGCATTGCTTAATCACATCAATGTTTTCTTCAATGGTTTTTATAGCCGGATAGGCTGTAGTTAAAAACCGGTCAATTTCGACAGGAGGATTGGCCTTGATCCAGGCTAGTTCAGAGACCACTATGTAGCCATCGGCTTTTAAAATGGGCCGCCATGCACGCAGGCCCTTTTCAAACCCCATGATATAAATGGCGCCTTCCGACCAGATGATATCAAATGACTCTTTATCAAACGGCAGGGCAGACATGGAACCGTTTACAGCAGTGATTTTCCCGGCTAATCCGTTTTCAGCGGCCTGATTGTTCAGATAATCCAGAAAGGGCTGGTGATTATCCAGAGCGACAATATCGCCGTCTGACCGGCGGGCCAGTTCCAGAGTCTGCATCCCCGGCCCGCATCCGACATCCAGGATTTTCGGTCGGGCCGGCAGGTTTTTTAACCGGGAATAAGCCCTGCTCGTAGCGTCATTATGACCGGGACCTTCACGGGGATTATCACTGTGAATCTCGATAAAAATGTTCAAAGGGTATCTTCTCTGGATTTAATAATCTTATGCTGGTTTTTCTTTTTTTTGGTCAGGGCCATATCGCAGGCCAGATGTAAAGCCGCCAACATACTGGCCGGATTCGCGCGGTTGCGCCCCACGATATCAAAGGCCGTGCCGTGATCCACACTGGTGCGAATGATGGGAATGCCAATGGTTACATTGACCGCTTTGTCAAAAGCCAGCAATTTAATGGGGATAAGTCCCTGGTCATGGTACATGGCTACAATAATATCATAACATTGTTCATGCAGGGCCTTATGAAAAAGCGTATCCGCGGGAAACGGCCCCTCGACATTGATGCCGGCTTCCTGGGCCATCAGGATCGCCGGGGATATAATCCGTTTTTCATCGTCACCAAACTGTCCCGCCTCCCCGGCGTGCGGGTTCAGGGCAGCTACCGCAATTTTAGGTTTTTCGATGCCAAACCACTTTATTAAAGCGTCGTTAGCCAGGTTGATAGGATCAAAGACCTTTCCAATGGTTAAACGATTACGAATATTCGCCAGTGCCATGTGAATGGTCGCCAATACCACACGAAAGGGGCCTCCCACAAACATCATGGCGGAGCATTTGGCCCGGCAGCGGTCCGTGAGCAGTTCGGTATGTCCGGGGTATTTAAAGCCGGCCAGATGCCATGATTCCTTGCTGATCGGCGCAGTGACCATCGCATCAATCTTCCCGGCCAGGGCATCGTCAATGGCATCGCACGCAAACCGCATGGATGCCTGGCCGCCAATCTTACTGGATTCCCTGACATTGGTACTGAACCAGTTGATTTCGTCATAGTCTGCCACGATCACGCCCCGCATATAGTCCCGATCGAAGCGTTCATGCTGGTCCCGCCACCAGTACACATCCAGTTCCGCCATGTCCGCGGCATATGAGAGCAGTTCATTCATGCCGTAAATAACAAACCGGGCCCGCCGGCGGATTTCCGGTTCGGCCAGAGCCTTGACGATGACCTCCGGGCCGATCCCCGCCGGATCGCCCATGGTCACTCCAATTACCGGTTTGTCATTAAATCCTATCATATTCTATTACAACAAATTCATTAGATGCTACCGTCAAAAGTCAATCCCGGCGAAACACCGGGACAGGCTTTATAAGTCAGTATCAAAGCTGCCACATACTTTTGACGCTGGCGTCTCATTAAGCGTATATAAACACTGAGCGGCTGGCTCGCACTCAACCACCGCTCATGACTATGTCTATTATACCATATAAAGTCAATATTCCCTATGAAAAATATTGGGTATTTTTCAGGTCGATCATCATCGTTTCAGTCGGTATCGTTTATGATCTATGTCCAGCTCCTTGACCTTATATCCGATAATACGTGTGGTAGTACCCAGATCGCGGGCCGAGGCCGCCAGATTGCCGTTACAGCGTTTCAGGGCATCCACGATAATGTCACGTTCGAACAGGGCCACTCGTTCCTTGAGTGAGCCGGCGCCCACGGTATCGGTGGCGTCTGATGTTTGCAGCGTGGGCGGTAAATGGTGGCCGTGGATAACGCTGTCAGTACTTAACAGAACCGCTCGTTCGATGCAGTTTTCCAGTTCCCGCACATTCCCGGGCCAGTGATAGGACACCATCATATTGATTGCCGGTGTACTGATACGCCTTACATCCTTGTTCATCTGACGGGAATATCGTTCCACAAAAAAGTCGGCCAGCAGCAGGATATCATCTTTACGTTCCCGCAGCGGCGGCAGGAAAATGGGGAATACATTTATACGATAGTACAAGTCCTGGCGGAAATTATTATGCTCCACGGCCTTCTCCAGGTCACGATTGGTGGCGACGACAATCCGTGCCTTTGATTTTAAGGTTTTATTACTGCCCACACGTTCGAATTCCCGCTCCTGCAATACACGCAGGAGTTTTACCTGGATAGTGGGTGAGAAATCGCCGATTTCGTCCAGGAAGAGTGTCCCGGCGCCGGCTTCCTCGATACGGCCTTTACGGCTCTGGATCGCGCCGGTAAAAGCGCCTTTTTCATGCCCGAACAGCTCACTTTCCAGCAAATTTTCGCTTAAGGCGGCACAATTAACCTTGATAAAAGCTGCATTTTTACGGGGGCTGGTATAGTGGATGGCATGGGCCACCAGTTCCTTGCCGGTTCCGGATTCACCCCGTATCAGAACAGTGGTATCGCTGCCGGCCACCTGTTGGATACTCCGATACACTTCACGCATGGCATTGGAATTACCTATAATGTTTTCCGGATGAAAACGATCCTCCAACTCATGTCTTAAACGCAGATTCTCATCCTCCAGCAATTGTCTCTGGGAGGATGCGTCCCTGCGTGACTTGGCATCATGAGCAATCATACTGGCCACGATACTCAAAAGTCTCATGTCATCTTCCAGCGGAGCGTCTTCCATGAAAATTTTATCCACAGAAATGGCTCCGATTACCTTTTTCCCGATAGCGATAGGTACACAAATAAAACTGATTTCTCTGTCTATGTCTTTAATCCGTTTGGATCGGTCTAAAAATTGCGGTTCTTCCGAGACTTTGGGGACGATGATAGGCTTTCCGGTCTGGACGACCTGGCCGGTAATCCCCTCACCCATCTGATACCGGACATTTTGTTTTTCGTGCTCAGATAATCCGTGAGCCACTTCAGTCATAATCTCACTATCATCAGAAGACAGCAGTGTTACCGAACCCCGGTTCATTCCCAATTCATTTTCCAGAGTATCCAGTACTTCAGCCAGTGCCTGTTTTTGAGGGATACCGGCTGCCAGAATCTGGCCAATTCTATACAAGGTATCCAAAGCATTCAGGGAATTATTATTCTTGTCATTTATTCTTACACTTATGTTTCTGGGCATTTTAGTAGCTCCTTATTCGTTAACAATATTTCATTATAATACAAAATTGTATAAATAAAATTGAATAAATACAATATTGTTTAATTAATATTTAAGACAAATTTAGATTAAAATATCTAATTACCTCTACTTAAATAGGTTATGTATTTTTCTCTTATTGGCATGGTATGTGCTTATCCGGAATGTGTGCCTTGGCCAGGAGTATATGTTCTGCTCTGGAGAGCATGGATGGAATGAGACGTGACCAATGTATATGGTAGTGTGAGTATAAGTACGAGATTTAGAGTAAGGAAACTATACCAAAACGAGTTTAACTCTGGGGAACAAAATAATGGAAATCAAAAAGTTTAAAAAAATGTGGACGGTTTTACTGATATTAACAATAACGACGTTTGTCTGGGCGGGAGATGAGGAAGCAACGGCTGCGCCTGATCCTGTCGAGGTCTTACAAACCAATATCAATATCGTATGGACCTGCGTGGCGGCTTTTCTGGTGTTTTTCATGCAGGCGGGATTTGCCATGGTGGAAACAGGTTTCACGCGGGCCAAAAACGCCGTCAATATTCTGATGAAGAATTTGATGGATTTTTCCGTAGGTTCTCTGGCGTTTTTCCTGATCGGTTTTGGATTGATGTTTGGTGTTGCCAAAGGCGGCATTGTCGGCGCCTCTATGTTTGGCCTGGCAGGCACGGACCCTGCCGGGGACAGCTGGAATTTCACATTTTTGATTTTCCAGACGGTATTTGCCGCGACCGCAGCCACCATCGTCTCTGGCGCCATGGCAGAACGGACCAGGTTTAAATCGTACCTGGTTTATAGTGTATTTATAACCATGTTTATCTACCCGATCTTCGGCAAATGGGCCTGGGGTTCTCTGCTCCTGGGTGAAGAGGGAGCCGGATGGCTGGAAGCCAGAGGTTTCTGTGATTTTGCCGGTTCGACCGTGGTTCATTCCATCGGCGGCTGGCTGGCCCTGGCCGGGGCGATTGTCCTGGGACCGCGTCTGGGCAAATATGGCCCTGACAAAAAGCCCCGTGCCATTCTCGGTCACAATATTCCGCTGGCGGCGTTAGGTGTATTTATCCTGTGGTTTGGCTGGTTTGGATTTAATCCCGGCAGTACCACGACCGGTGACGGTTCCATCGGCCGGATTGCCGTTACGACCAATTTGTCTGCTGCGGCCGGCGCTATTGCGGCCATGTTTGTCTCATGGATCATGTTTAAGAAACCTGATGCATCCATGAGTTTGAACGGTGCCCTGGCAGGCCTGGTGGGAATTACTGCGCCCTGTGCCACGGTTTCCCCGGCCGCAGCGATTATCATTGGTTTGGTGTCCGGGATATTAGTGGTTCTGGCCGTTGTCTTTATAGACCGGATTCTGAAAGTGGATGATCCGGTGGGTGCAGTCAGTGTCCATGGCGTCTGCGGCGCCTGGGGCACGCTTTCCTGCGGACTGTTCAACCTCGAAGGCGGACTGTTCTACGGCGGTGGTTTGGCACAACTGGGCGTACAGCTTATAGGCATACTGACTGCCTTTGTCTGGGCCTTTGGCCTGGGTATGGTTTTGTTCCTGGCTATAAAAGCCGTCTGTGGGCTGCGTACCACGGCGGAAGAGGAACTCAAAGGTCTGGATATCGGTGAACACGGTATGGAAGCCTATAGCGGATTCCAGGTATTCACCACTCAGTAATGAATATGTATAATACGGATTTAAAAGAATGATAATACTTAACTATCAGGAGTACTGAATTATGAGACTGATTATTGCATATATTCAACCGGAAAAACTCAATGATGTCAAACAGGCATTGTATAAAGCCGAGGTCTATAAGATGTCTGTGACCAATGCACTGGGCTGCGGCCAGCAGAAAGGCTATCACGAGTCCTACCGTGGTGTGGATATCGAGGTCAACCTCTTAAAGAAAATCCGGTTAGAGATAGCCGTGAATGAAAACTTTGTCCAGCCCACCATCGATGCTATCATCGAAGGGGCCAAGACCGGTATGATTGGTGATGGCAAGATATTTGTCCTGGGGCTGGAACGGTGCATCAGAATCCGAACCGGAGAAGATGGTGTTGAAGCCATCGGTTGATAAACCTGACACCTGCTTGTGTGAACGGATAAACGGAATTGCCTGACCGGGCCCGAAGAGTGACAGTTATGATATTGCATCAGGATGTCATGCGCCAAGAAAACGATCATAGCTGAAAGGTAAACGCGTTTGGAGTCAATATGACCAGAACGGTTCCTTTTAAATCCGTTCCATTTTTGCACGTCCTGTATCGTTTGATACAGGACGTGTTTTTTAAAGGAAGTAGTTGTCATTTTAGTTATTAATAGATTACGTTAGTACAAAAATGTATCAATAGCAATAAATAGTACAATAATGTCGTATTTTTTGATCGGTTTCCGAATATCGCTTATTAATATTAAGTTGTTATTATATAATGATTTAAAATGTTCAATTTATAATTGGCATGTCTTTTGCATATTATATCATCAAAATTGGAACATCCAAGCGTTTAGAAAACTTTGGAGGTAAAAACACACAGAGAATGTCAGATTCTCCTTCCTTTCGTTATGAAAGCGGAATTCCCGGGTTTTCTTTATGTATTGAATCGATGTCTGTCGTGGTGGCAGATGTTATTTAGAAATGGAACCGGATTTATGAGGAACCAGAAAATGAATTGGAAGAGAAAAATTTTATTATGTGTTTTTACCTCCATAGTTCTGGGCTCACATAATAATTTGTGGGCCCAGAGCGCCCCTACGGTGGATACCGGAGTAACAGCCTGGATGCTGACATCAACGGCATTCGTACTGTTGATGGTGCCGGGTCTGGCAATGTTTTATGGTGGGTTGGTTCGTACTAAAAATGTCATCGGGACTATGATGCACAGTTTTGCCGCGATGGCTATTATTGGGGTATTGTGGGCGGTTTGTGGATATGCGATGTGTTTTGGGGCCAGTAAAGGATGGTGCGGCTGGGACTGGGATTATTTTTTACTCAAGGGCATCGACCACGGTGAGAAAGCCTATATGGCGGATTCCGGAATACCCACGCTGGTTTTTGCCATGTTTCAGGGGAAATTTGCCATTATTACCCCGGCCCTGATAGCAGGCGCTTTTGCGGAACGCGTGCGTTTTAAAGGGTATTGTATTTTTATCGCGTTATGGAGTTTACTAGTCTATAATCCGCTGGCTCACTGGATATGGGGGGGTGGTTTTATGACCGGCAAGGCTATTGATTTTGCCGGGGGGACCGTGATTCATATTTCTGCCGGGGTGGCGGGATTGGTGATAGCCTTGTATCTGGGCAGACGGCGTGGGTATCCCAGAACATCCATGCATCCTAATAATTTAGTGATGACTCTGATGGGCGCCGGGTTGTTATGGGTGGGCTGGTTTGGATTTAACGCCGGCAGTTCCGTCTCCAGCGGACTGAAAACGGCTCAGGCATTAACCGTTACTCAGATAGCGGCGGCTACGGGTGCTTTAACCTGGATGATTATTGATGGAATTCACCACGGCAAAGCCACCAGTTTGGGATTAGTCTCCGGTATCCTGGCAGGGCTGGTTGCCATCACTCCGGCAGCGGGCGATGTCGAGCCCTATGGTGCAGTTATTTTGGGTATCATAGCGGCATTGTTCTGCTATGGCGCTATTTCCATGAAGAGTAAACTGGGGTATGACGATTCCCTGGATGTGTTTGGAATACACGGAGTGGCGGGAATGGTCGGCGCCATTGGATTATCTTTTTTCCTGAGAACGGTGCCGGAGCATGGATTTATGAAACAATTATGGTATCAGTCTGAAGGTGTTTTGATCAGTATTTTATACGCCGCGATATTATCTTTGATACTATGTTTCATCGTGGATAAACTGTTCGGATTCAGGATGGCTGAAGACAAAGAAATGGCAGGGATGGACCATAGTCTTCATGGTGAAATAGGCTACGGTTTATTGAATTTGAATTAAGCAGCCGCGCCACAGGAGTACAAAACTGACTGGGCGCTCTGGAATAAATTAATAATTGATAGTTGATATAACAAGAAGGATAAGTTATGAAACTGATAACGGCAATTATACAACCGGATAAACTCGATGAAGTGCGGGAATCACTCATCAGGAATGAAATATATCGCATTACCGTGAATCGCTGTACCGGACGGGGCCAGGCCGATGTCACCGACTTGTACCGCGGCCAGGAAGTGGCGCCTGACTTGATCAGCAAAGTACGTCTTGATATAGCCTGTAATGATGATTTTGTTGATATTGCGGTGAAGGCAATTCTGGCCGCGGCCCGGCACGGTGAAGGCGAAATTGGTGACGGTAAAATATTTATCACGAACCTGGAGGAATGTATTCGAATCAGAACCGGACAGACCGGGGGGGCGGCCATCTGATTTTTATACTATTTGAACAGGATAAAAGATGAATGATATTATCAGATTTTGAAATAAGGAGATATGAGTGGAGGTAAAACCATGTAAACAGAAAAAATGGAAACGGAAAAAAGTGAATTATTTGATTATTAATTTGGAACATTTTAAATATGAAAAGGAGTTAAATCATGACCCCCAAAGACTTTTTTGATTATGCCAAGAAGAATAACGCAAAAATGATTGATTTGAAATTTACTGATCTGCTGGGTACCTGGCAGCATTGTTCCTTTCCCACAGAGACCTGGGATGACGATACCTTCAAGGATGGTGTGGGATTTGACGGTTCGAGCATTCGCGGCTGGCAGGGCATCCACATGTCCGACATGCTGGCCATACCCGATCCGGGTACGGCCTGTATGGACGCGTTTTTCAGGGAGCCGACCGTTAGTGTCATCGCTGATATTGTAGATCCGATTACCCGGGAGGCATACTCCCGTGATCCCCGTCATATTGCACGCAAGGGTGCGAAATTTTTGAAGAGTACCGGTATTGCCGATACCTGCTTTATCGGGCCTGAACCGGAATTTTTTATCTTTGATGAAGTGCGCTACGAGCAGAATCAACATACCGGTTTTTACCGGATTGATTCAGTCGAAGGCGCCTGGAACACGGCTCGTTTTGAAGAGCCTAACCTGGGCTACAAACCCAGTTTCAAGGGTGGTTACTTTCCGGTCAGCCCTACCGACACCTATCATGATCTTCGTGGTGATATGACAGCGGAACTGCAGAAAGTGGGTATCGTGGTAGAAGCCCATCACCATGAAGTAGCCACAGCCGGTCAGGCGGAGATTGATATGAAATTTGATGAATTGGTTAAAATGGCCGACCAGTTCATGTGGTATAAGTATATCATCAAGAATGTGGCCAAGCGTCACGGCAAGACGGTAACTTTCATGCCCAAGCCGGTTTTTGATGATAACGGCAGCGGTATGCATTCTCACTTTTCGCTATGGAAGGATGGCAAGCCTCTCTTTGCCGGCGATGGATATGCCGGTTTCAGTGAAATGGGATTGTATGCTATTGGCGGTATCCTCAAGCATGCTCCGGCTATTCTGGCGTTTGCGGCCCCTACGACCAATTCCTACCGTCGTCTGGTTCCTGGTTTTGAGGCGCCGGTCAATCTGGTCATGTCAGCGCGTAACCGGTCCGCTGCCGTTCGAATCCCCATGTATTCTAATTCTCCCAAGGCTAAAAGGCTGGAATTCAGATGTCCCGATCCATCGGCCAACGGATATCTGGCCTGGACGGCCATGCTGATGGCGGCTATCGACGGTATTAAGAATAAAATTAATCCCGGCGAGCCATTGGATCGTGATATTTATGATATGACTACTGAGGAACTGTCCAAATATCAACATACTCCAGGTTCCCTGAATGAAGCAGTTGATGCCCTGGAAGCAGACCATACTTTCCTGACGCTGGGTAATGTCTTTACCAGCGATGTGATTGAAACCTGGATCGAATGGAAACGGAATGAGGAGATTGACCCCATGTCCCTCCGGCCGCATCCTTATGAATTTCATCTTTACTATGATAGTTGATAAGTATATAATTCACTTGCCATAAGAAGATAAATTAGCTATAAAAGGCTTGGATATGGCAGGCCCTTACCTGTGTTTAAAGCTCAGTTAAGGGCCTGTTTATGCAAATATAGATGAGTTCATATAAGCAACGGCATAATTTATCAACGGCTGTATATGATATAACATAATGTTAGTTAAAGGCTTAGAATGCGATCACATGCGTTTGGAATAAAAGTTCGACAATAGTTTTTTTTGATACTATTGATAAAACTGAAAAAGTTCATTGAGTATTATGTTTTATTTGAAATGGCAGTAAAAAATCCAAACAATCAAGGTTTATATGAGTCCCGGAACGAGCATGATTCCTGTGGGATCGGTGCGGTGGTCAATATTTCCGGCAAACGGGAGCACGCTATTGTCACGCTGGGCAAACAGATTCTAATTAACCTCCAGCATCGGGGCGCCGCCGGTAGCGACGAATCAACCGGCGATGGTGCGGGGATATTATTCCAGATACCGCATGAATTTTTCCAGGACGAATCAGGGCGATCGGGTTTTTCATTGCCTCAGGCTGGCCGATATGGTGTGGCCATGGTATTTGGGCCCCAGGATATGAAATTATGCGGGCAATGTGACCATGTTTTGGAAGAATCCATAATCAAATACGGGATGAAAATCCTGGGCCGGCGCGATGTGCCCGGAGATAATTCTACCCTGGGTGATCTGGCAAAGGCGGCAGAGCCTACGATTAAACAATTGTTTATCGACAGTTCGGGTATGGACGAGGTTTTGTTCGAACGGCGTTTATATCTTGCCCGTAAACGTGCGGAGCGAAAAGTAAGAGACGAGTTCGGCTTAGCGGCCATGGATTTCTATGTAGTATCCATGTCCTGTAGAACGATTTGCTATAAAGGCATGTTTCTGGCGCCTCAGCTATTCCATTATTATCCGGATCTGGCGGATGAACGCGTGATGACCTCATTAGCGATTGTACACCAGCGTTACAGTACGAATACATTTCCCAACTGGCGTCTGGCTCAGCCGTTCCGCCTGATAGCGCATAATGGCGAAATCAACACCTTAAGCGGCAATCTCAACAAGATGCGGGCACGAGAGCTCAATATGAGTAGTCCCTTATACGGTGACGATATACAGGATCTTTTTCCGATTGTGACCCCCCAAACCAGCGATTCAGCCAGTTTTGATAATGTTCTGGAACTATTGGTTCAGTCCGGCCGGACCCTGCCTCATGCCATGATGATGATGATTCCCGAGGCCTTTGGCCCGATGTATCATATCAGTACGGATAAGCGAGCGTTTTATGAGTATCATGCCTCGATTATGGAACCCTGGGACGGCCCGGCCGCCATGGTCTTTACCGACGGCCGAGTAGTGGGCGGTACCCTGGACCGAAATGGTTTGCGTCCGGCCCGTTACATTGTTACAACCGACAACCAGGTGATTCTGGCCAGTGAAGTCGGCGTGGTGGAGTTTCCGCCGGAAAAGATACGCGGTAAGGGACGGCTGCAGCCCGGCCGGATGTTTCTGGTGGATACTGAAGAAGGACGTATTGTTCTGGACAATGAAATTAAGAGTAAGATAGCCCGCCAGAAACCGTATCGTCGCTGGTTGCAGCAAAACCGGATTGAACTGCGCGGCTTGTTCCATGTTACCCGGCCGGCCCCGGAGGATGCCTCCACTATTGCCCGTCGCATGCAGATGTTCGGCTATACCCGGGAAGAACTCAAGATGATACTGGCCCCTATGGCCACAAACGCTCAGGAACCGGTCGGTTCGATGGGTATCGATACTCCTCTGGCAGTACTGTCCCAGAGATCCAAGCTCCTTTTTAATTATTTTAAACAGCTTTTTGCCCAGGTCACGAATCCGCCGATCGACCCCTTACGCGAAGGTCTGGTTATGTCCCTGATGAGTTTTGTGGGTAAAAAACACAATCTACTGGAAGAGACGGCCCAACATTGCCGGCAGTTACGACTGCCTCATCCCATCCTGACCGATGAGGATGTAGAGCGGTTGAAACTGACCCAGAGAAGCGACTTCAAGGTCGCTGAAATTGACGCCCTGTTCGATACCCGGGCTTCTTCTCCTGCGGCCGGTCTGGAACAGGCATTAGAAAAACTCATTAACGATGCAGAAGAGGAAATCCGAAAAGGCGCCTCACTGTTGATTGTAACGGACCGCCGGGCTTCCGCAGATTGGGCTCCTATTCCTTCCCTGTTGGCTACGGGCGCCCTGCATCACGGGCTGTTACGGCGCAGGCTGCGTGCCGAGGCCGGGATCATTATCGAAAGCGGTGAGCCGCGCGAAGTAATGCATTTTTGTCTTTTACTGGGTTTCGGTGCGGAAGCCATCAACCCATATCTGGCCTATGAAGGAATTAATGAATTGCAGCGCCTGGGTGATATCCCCGGAGATATTGAGCCGGAGCAACTGGTGGAAAATTTCATCGCTGCCATTAAGAAGGGAATCCTGAAAACCATGTCGAAGATGGGGATTTCCACATTACGCAGTTATCATGGCGCCCAGTTGTTTGAGGCGATTGGACTTCATCAGGATGTCATTGACAGGTATTTTACCGATACCTCATCGCGTATTGGCGGTATTCACCTGGATGTCATAGCGCAAGAGATGTTACAAAGACATCAGAACGCGTTTAACCGAAGTGCCCGGGTCCCGCTGGATCTGGACTTCGGCGGTGATTATAACTATCGTTGTGACGGAGAGATTCATCTTTGGAATCCGGAAACAATCGCTAATTTACAGCATGCGGTGCGCAGTCACGACCGGGATACTTACCGGAAATATGCTGACACGATAAATCATCAGGCGCGTAACTTATGTACGCTCAGGGGCCTGATCGAGTTTGTCCCCGGCGAACCGATACCTATTGAAGAAGTCATCGGCGCCGAAGAAATTGTAAAACGGTTTTATACCGGGGCCATGTCTCACGGGTCTATCAGCAAGGAAACTCATGAAGCCATGGCCATCGCCATGAACCGACTCCAAACCATGAGTAATACCGGGGAAGGAGGCGAGGATCCTGAACGGTATATCCCCCGGAAAAACGGAGACTCACTTAACTGCGGCATTAAGCAGGTTGCCAGCGCACGCTTTGGAGTGAGTATTGAATATTTGTCCAATGCAAAGATTTTGCAGATCAAGATGGCCCAGGGCGCCAAGCCCGGCGAAGGAGGCCAGTTACCCGGATATAAAGTGACCGACGAGATAGCCCGTCTGCGCCATTCCACGCCGGGGGTGACCTTGATTTCTCCGCCCCCGCATCATGATATTTATTCCATAGAGGACCTGGCTCAACTGATCTACGATCTTAAGTGCAGTAATCCCGGCGTTAAAGTATCGGTCAAACTGGTCTCCGAAGTGGGGGTCGGCACGATTGCCGCCGGGGTGGCCAAGGGATATGCCGATGAAGTGCTTATCAGCGGCCATGACGGAGGGACCGGGGCCAGCCCCTTATCTTCCATCCGTCATGCCGGTGTGCCCTGGGAGTTAGGACTGGCCGAAACTCAGCAGACGCTGGTCCTGAATAATCTGCGCGATCGAATCCGCGTGCAGGCGGACGGCCAGATGAAAACCGGCCGGGACGTCGTTATCGCCGCTCTAATGGGCGCAGAATATTTTGGTTTTGGCACGGCGGCTCTGGTTTCATTAGGCTGTTGTCTGCTGAGGAAATGCCATTTGGGTAATTGTTCCGTGGGTATCGCCACCCAGAATCCCGAACTGCGTAAACGGTTTGCCGGCGACCCGCAGCATCTGCAAAATTATCTGATGTTTGTCGCTCAGGAGGTTCGTACCATTATGGCCGAACTGGGCTTCCGCCGTTTTGAGGATATGATCGGCCGGGTTGATCGATTGAGTTATAATAAAGCGATTGACCACTGGAAATGTCAGGGTTTGGATTTTAGCAGGATATTTGCCCGGCCGGATGTTTCCGATGGACGCGCCATCCGTTGTGTACGATCCCAGCCGGAAACCCTGGCGGATCATCTTGACTGGCAGTTAATAAAACAGGCTCAGCCGGCCATCGATAAAAAACAAAAAACCAGAATTGAGATGCCCATACGAAATGTTCATCGTACCGTGGGCACCATTCTCAGTCATACCATTGTTAAAAAACATGGTGCGCCGGGATTACCGGATGATACCCTGGAAATCGTTTTTACCGGTTCGGCAGGCCAGAGTTTCGGAGCATTTTTAGCTCCCGGCATCACCCTGCGTCTTATTGGCGATTCCAACGATTATGTGGGTAAAGGTTTGTCCGGCGGACGCATCGTGGTCCAGGCGTCGCCCGATGCCTCCTTTGAACCTCATCAAAACATTATTGTAGGTAATACCCTGCTTTATGGGGCCATTTCCGGAGAGGTCTTTGTGAATGGTCTGGCCGGGGAACGGTTTGCCGTGCGTAACAGTGGCGCCGTGGCCGTGGTTGAAGGAATCGGTGACCATGGCTGTGAATATATGACCAGCGGGATGGTTGTTGTTCTTGGCCCGACCGGTCGTAACTTTGCCGCCGGCATGAGCGGCGGAATCGCCTATGTGTTTGATGAGCATCAGTTATTTGATACGCTCTGTAACCTGGATATGGTGGACCTGGAAAACGTGTGGCATCAGGAGGATAAAAAAAACCTGCTTGATCTCATCACCCGCCATCATCAGTGGACGCACAGCCAACGGGCAAAATATATTTTAGATAACTGGCAGGAGATGGTCGGTCGGTTTGTTAAGGTGATGCCTATTGATTATCGTAAGGCCCTGCAGCGTTTGAAAGATCGCGAACAGCGCCAAACCGAATTCACCCCCGCTACGGAGGAGGTGTTCCATCATGGCTAAACCCACAGGATTTATTGAAATAAAACGAAAGGATGTTTCGCATCGACCGGTTGACGAGCGGGTCAGAGATTATTTTGAAATGGAAATCCCGCTGCCGGAAAATTTATTAGTCGATCAGGCGGCTCGCTGTATGGACTGTGGTATTCCTTTTTGTCATAGTCCGGGCTGTCCGCTGCACAACCGGATTCCGGAGTTTAATGATTTTGTGTATCAGGGGCGATGGCGGGAAGCGTGTGACATTTTGCATGCCACGAATAATTTTCCTGAGATAACCGGCAGGATTTGTCCGGCCCCCTGTGAAGCGTCCTGTACGTTAAACATTAACGACGATCCGGTATTGATCCGGCATATTGAAGATCAGATCGCTGAACGCGGCTTTGCCGAGGGCTGGATAAAACCGGTCCCGGCGGAGCAGAAGACCGGCAAACGCGTGGCAGTCATTGGTTCCGGCCCGGCGGGTCTGGCCGCCGCCCAGCAACTGGTTCGTCAGGGGCATGATGTTGTGGTATTTGAAAAAGATGAACGGGTCGGTGGCCTTTTACGTTATGGGATACCGGATTTTAAACTCGATAAAAAAATTCTGGACCGAAGACTGCGGCAACTGGTCGAAGAAGGCGTCACCTTTCAAACCGGTGTGGCGGTGGGCGAGGATATTTCGGCCCGCTACCTGAAGAAAATGTTTGATGCCATTTGCCTGACCATGGGCGCCGGAGTGCCGCGCGACCTGGCGGTTCCCGGACGAGAGCAGGAAAATGTCTTCTTTGCCATGCAGTACCTCATCCAGCAGAATAAGATCAATTCCGGTGAAGACATTGGTGAGGAAAAAATTATTTCAGCCCGGGATAAAATTGTAGTCGTTATTGGAGGCGGTGATACCGGCAGCGACTGTGTGGGCACGGCCCGGCGCCAGGGAGCCAAAGAAATTCATCAGTTTGAAATACTGCCCCAGCCGCCCGATACCCGGCCTCTGGATACTCCCTGGCCCCAATGGCCACGGATTCTGCGTACTTCAACATCACACCAGGAGGGTTGCCGGCGGCGCTGGGGGATCCTGACAAAAAAACTGACCGGCTCCTATACCCGGGTGGAGCAACTGCATGCCATAGAGGTCGAGTGGTCCCGTGAATCCGGCGTCTGGAAAATGAAGGAAGTGCCGGGTACGGAATTTACTATGAACGTTGACCTGATTCTCCTGGCCATGGGATTCGTGCATGTACAGCATCAGGGACTCGTCGAACAACTTGGATTGCAACTCGATAACCGGGGTAATATCGAGGTCACTAATTATGCCACCTCGAAGCCCGGTGTGTTTTCCGCCGGTGATGCCGCTATAGGGGCATCTCTGGTCGTACGTGCCATTTTTGCCGGGCGCGAAGCGGCCGCCGCTATTGATGCATGGCTACGTCAAAATCCAACAAAAAAATGAATGCCGCAGTAAAAACAGAAGAGGTAACACTATTTGACTATAGGAGACACTATGAGAGCAAGGATTGCTTTTGAAGACGGCACTATACTCACAGGCAATTCAATCGGCGCTGCCGGAAGCACTTGTGGTGAAGTTGTTTTTAATACCTCCATGACGGGCTATCAGGAGGTATTAACCGATCCTTCTTATGCCGGCCAGATTGTCACCATGACCTATCCCCTTATCGGAAATTACGGGGTAAACAGCGACGATGTGGAATCGCGCCGGCTCTTCCTGTCCGGTTTTGTGGTACGTGAGGCCAGCAAAATCGTCAGTAACTGGCGCGGTGATGGTTTAACGCTGGCTGAATATCTCCGGAAGAACAATATCGTCGGCATCGAAGAAGTGGATACCCGGGCCATCACCATGCACATCCGTGAAGCCGGGGCCATGAATGCCGTGATAACCACCGAAGATACTACGGAAGAGGAACTTATCCGGAAGGCAAAAAAATCTCCTCATCTGGAAGGCCTGGACCTGGTCAAAGATGTCATGTCGCCCGAACCGTTTGTCTGGCAGGATAAGGGGAAGTATCATGTCGTTGTTTATGATTGTGGGGTCAAGTATAACATTCTGCGCCAGTTGGCCGAATCCGATTGTCGGGTGACCGTTATGCCGGCACGAAGCAGCGCCGCGGATATTCTGGCTCTCCGACCGGACGGGGTGTTATTATCCAACGGCCCGGGTGATCCCGCCGCCGTGGATTATGCCATTGAAACAACCCGTGGCTTGGTCGATAAGGTTCCGCTGTTTGGTATATGTCTGGGACACCAGATGCTCAGCCTCGCTCTCGGCGGGGCCACCTATAAGCTCAAATTCGGTCACCATGGCGGCAACCACCCGGTGAAGGACCTGGCTACCGACGAAGTGATGATCACCGTACAAAATCACGGCTTTTGTGTGGATCTCGAGTCACTGGGCGGGGATAAAAATGTCGAGATTACCCATCTGAATCTCAACGACCAAACCTGCGAGGGGATCAATCATAAGCATATCCCCGCTTTCAGCGTACAGTTTCATCCGGAAGCCGGCCCCGGCCCCCATGATGGACGGTACTTATTCAAGCGGTTTTGTGATTTGATGGACAAAGCTTAAGGAGCTTCAATGCCCAAACGCACCGATATTAAAAAGATACTCATCATTGGCTCTGGGCCAATTGTTATTGGCCAGGCCTGTGAATTTGACTATTCCGGTACCCAGGCCTGCCGGGCCCTGAAAAATGAGGGCTACCAGGTCATGCTCATCAACAGCAATCCGGCCACCATTATGACCGATCCGGAAGTGGCGCATACCACCTATATTGAACCTATCCAGCCGGATATTGTGGCCCGAATCATTGAAAAGGAACGGCCGGATAGCCTCCTGCCCACCCTGGGCGGACAAACCGGACTCAATACCGCGGTTGCCCTGGCCGAAAGTGGCGTTCTGGACAAATATGGAGTACGTATGCTCGGCGCCCGGCTGGATACTATCCGCAAGGCCGAAGAACGCGATTTATTTAAAAAAGTGATGGAAGATATCAATCTGGCCGTGCCGCGCAGCGGGTATGCTCATTCCTGGGAAGAGGCCAGAGACTTAATTTCATATGTAGGGTTCCCCGCTATTTTACGGCCTTCCTATACCTTAGGCGGTTCCGGCGGAAATGTCGCTTACAACCAGGAGCAGTACCGTGAATTTGTGGAATGGGGTCTGAGTTTGAGTCCCAAAAACGAGTTGCTGATTGAAGAATCCATTCTTGGCTGGAAGGAATACGAACTCGAGGTCATGCGCGACAAGAACGACAATGTCGTGATCGTCTGTACAATCGAAAATTTTGATCCCATGGGTATTCATACCGGCGACAGCATCACGGTTGCACCGGCTCAAACGCTGACCGATCAGGAATACCAGATTATGCGGAATGCCGCCATAGCCATCATACGCGCGATTGGCGTGGAAACCGGCGGATGTAATATTCAGTTTGCCGTGAATCCGGAAAATGGCAAACTCTATGTGATTGAAATGAATCCTCGCGTCTCCCGCAGTTCGGCTTTGGCGTCCAAGGCGACCGGATTTCCCATTGCCAAGATAGCATCCCTGCTGGCCGTGGGATACACCCTGGATGAGATCCCCAACGATATTACTAAAAAAACGCCGGCCTGCTTTGAACCCTCGATTGATTACTGTGTGGTAAAATTTCCCCGCTTTACCTTTGAAAAATTCCCACAAACCAATCCCCTGCTGGGGGTCCAGATGAAATCCGTGGGTGAGGCCATGGCCATTGGCCGGACCTTCAAGGAATCACTGCACAAAGCCATACGTTCCATGGAAATTGATCGCTATTCTCTGGCCAATACCCATATCGATCAGGACCTGGAAAACAATCAGTTGTGTAATAAATTGAGAACCAACTGCTGGGACAGGATATGGTATATCGCCGAGGCTCTGCGCCGCGGCATTCCCATAAAAGAGGTTTTCGAACTGACCCGAATCGATCCCTGGTTTTTACATAATATTAAACAGATGACGGACATGGAGAAGACAATCCGATCCATGGATCTCAGGGAGTTGGATAAAGAATTCCTCCGCAGAATCAAGGAGTATGGGTTTTCAGATAAGTTCATCTCCTCGATATTAAATATTTCCGAAGTCGAATTCAGACAGCATCGGCAGAAACATAACGTTGATCCCGTTTATAAGACTGTGGATACCTGTGCCGCCGAATTTGCCGCTTCCACACCCTATCTGTATTCCACGTATGAGACTACCTGCGAGGCGGGTCCTACCGATAAACCGAAAATAATTATCCTGGGCGGCGGGCCCAACCGGATTGGTCAGGGGATTGAATTTGATTATTGTTGTGTCCATGCCTCCATGGCCCTGCACGATGTGGGATTCGAATCGATAATGGTCAATTGCAATCCGGAAACCGTAAGTACCGATTATGATACCTCAGACAAACTTTATTTTGAACCTTTGACCTTTGAAGATGTCATGAGCATTGTGGAAAAGGAAAACCCCGACGGCGTGATTGTCCAGTTTGGCGGCCAGACCCCGCTCAAACTGGCCGTACCCCTTGAAAACGCCGGCGTGAAAATCATCGGTACCTCACCGGACAGCATCGATCAGGCCGAAGACCGCCGGCGATTCAAACAATTGATTGATAAACTCCAACTCCGTCAACCCTATAGCGGGACGGCCCGTTCTTACGAAGAAACATTAATAATTGCCGGAGAACTGGGCTATCCTCTTCTTATTCGGCCTTCCTTTGTACTGGGGGGACGAGCCATGGAGATTGTATACGACGAAACATCCTTAAAGACCTGCGTGGATAATGCCATTGCCGCTTCGCCGGACCATCCTATTCTTATTGACAAATTTCTGGACGACGCCACGGAACTCGATGTGGATGCCATCTGTGACGGACAGACCGTCGTGATTGGCGGTATTATGGAACATATTGAGGCGGCCGGTGTCCATTCCGGCGACAGCGCCTGCTCCCTGCCGTCCATCTCGATTCCCAGGGACGTGGTGGAAGAGATCATACGTCAGACAAAGTTGCTGGCCCTGGAGTTGAAAGTTCGCGGGCTGATAAATATCCAATATGCCGTTAAAGAGAAGGATATTTACATTCTCGAAGTCAATCCTCGCGCGTCCCGTACTATACCCTTTGTCAGTAAAACCATTGGTGTGCCTCTGGCCAAACTGGCGGCCAAGATAATGGTCGGTAAAACTCTCAAAGAACTCAATTTTACACGCGAAGTTAAACATTCTCATTTCTCGGTAAAAGAAGCGGTATTTCCTTTTATCAAGTTTCCCGGCTGTGATACCTTATTAGGTCCGGAAATGCTCTCCACGGGAGAAGTCATGGGGATATCTCATGATTTTGGTATTGCTTATGCCAAATCCCAGATGGCCGCCGGCAATACGCTGCCCAGGTCAGGTACGGTTTTTATCAGTGTTAAAGACGCCGACAAACCCCGGGCCGTGGAACTGGCTCGACAACTGCATCAGTTGGGATTCAAAATCAAAGCCACCAAGGGAACATGCATCGCTCTCATCAACAATAATATCCCATCGGAGTTTGTATTAAAGGTGATTGAAGGCCGGCCCAACATCGTGGATTATATTATCAACAGAGATATCGACCTTATTGTCAACACTACGATTGGCAAACAGGCGATTCTCGATTCATACTCCATCCGCCGCACAGCCCTGGATAAGCAGGTGCCTTATGTCACGACGATCCGGGGCGGCCAGGCCGTGGTCAAGGCTGTCCAGGCCATGAAAGACAGAGAGTTCGATGTCTCACCTGTTCAGTCCTATTATCAGACCAGCAAATAAATACCAGGGGAGTATCCAGAATATCACGGCACTATCGGGCCTGATCTCTTTCCCATCACTTTGCTCCCAGCGGGTATTATAAAGATTTTTTAAGTTAATGTCGATATGAGAATAACAATACTATAACGGTAATATCTCAAAAAAAATGATGGTTGGGGAATTCATTTTGGTATTAATGGACAGGACCGATAATCGATTAATTCATTGGTTTTTATGATAAAGACCACTTCTTGTCGTGTCGATATAAATATTGGTCTTTGTAGATTACGGCTTTAGTAGGATTACGGAAGGGGAACAAACACGGAAAGGCAAAAACGTGTCTATACGAAGAAAAATCGCGTTTATACTGATTTTAGTATTGCTATTATATTTTGGACTCAATTTCGGCATACAGAAACTGGTCATCTATCCCAGTTTCGTTTCCATGCAGCAGGATGAGGCCCATAAAAATCTCTTGCGCTGTGTGGAGGCGATGAATCGGGAAGTACATCATTTGGACACTCTTATGCGCGACTGGGCGTTTTGGGACGATACCGTTCAGTTTATCAATGACACCAATCAGGAATATATCGACAGTTGTCTTCTGCCGGAAACCTATTCTCAGAATCGAACCAATTTATTCTACTTTTTTGATTCCAATAAAAAACTGGTTTGGGGTAAGGCCTATGATATAACAGATTTAAGGCCCATAAATGTTCCGCAGAGCTGTTTAGACAAATTTTTGAACAGTCTGAATTATGATTTTGAAAACAAAGAGACAAACTGGGTGGATTCACCCGTAACGGGTATCGTGAAATCCGAGATCGGTCCCATGTTTGTGGCCGTCGGTCCCATTATCCCCAGTAACCTGGAAGGCTCCCCGGTCGGCATCCTCTTGATGGCCCGGTTAATTACCCCGGAGATCGTCAAGCACCTGGTTGAGCAGACCCAGGTCGAATTTAAAATCTGGGAACTGGGAGAAGAAGAGCTGTCGGACCGCTTGAATGTGGCTTTAAATCAAATATCAGATCAAAATCCTTACTTTATTGAAGATACCGATACCGATCTGTTATTGGACTATACAACCCTTAAGGATATTTATGGTAAACCGGCATTATTGGTCCAGGCTTACATCCCCAAAAAAATCATGCAGCAGGGGACCAACACCATACGATATGCCCGGGTATCGAGTATTGTGGGATCCATAATTATTCTTGTCGTTTTAACAATATTACTGCAGCGTACAATCGTAACCCCTCTTAAACGTCTTAAAAATCACGCTATTCATCTGGGCAACACGAACGATCTTTCCGCACGCATTCAGATGAAACGCCGTGACGAGATCGGAACCCTGGCGCAGGAATTTGATAATATGGTAAAACGCCTGGAGGATACCCACAAAAAACTGCTGGAACAGTCCTATTATACCGGCATGGCGGATATTGCCTCGGGTACCCTCCATAATATTCGCAACGCGCTTACGCCCGTTGCCGCCCAACTGTGTATGATTCGTGAAGAACTCCATAATGCCTCCCTGGAAAAAATCGATATGGCCTGCCGGGAGCTGGAGCAGGGAAATGCTTCGCCGGAGCGAAACAGCGAACTTGCCAATTTCATCGAAACAGCGCACAAGGATTTACTGCATGTAGCCAAAGATATATATTCACAATTGGATGAAATCCAGCATCCCATTGCCAATGTTGAAAAGATACTCGTCCGGCAGGATGAATTCAGTCGTGCTTCGGGTACGGGAGAAATGTTGAATCTGAGCGATCTCATCAAAGATTCACTTACCCTGGTCCCGGACAGATTAATGAAACAGGTCGTGTTGGATGTTTCTCCTTCGATTAAGAATCTGCCGGCGATTAATAGTCATCGTATTTCCCTGTTACAGATATTTTCCAATGTAATAACCAATGCCCTGGAATCGATTGAAGGGTCCAGCCAGAAATTCGGCCGGATTACCATTTCCGCCAGCGAGGAACGAAACGACACTAATCATAGTATTCACATTCTCGTTGAGGATAACGGAAGAGGCATTGAAGCTGATGCCCTGCAGCATCTTTTTGAGAGAGAATTTTCGACCAAACCGAACGGATGCTCCGGTATCGGGCTGCACTGGTGTGCCAATACTATAATCGGCCTGCAGGGTAATATTTATGCCCGGAGTGACGGCCCGGGTAAAGGCGCCAGGGTACATATTTTAATTCCGATGAAAGACCAGAAGGTTACGAACATTAGAGATTAATATATTATGAGCGAAACACAAAATCAGACATTCAGAATTCTGATAGCCGATGACGAATTGAGTATAGTCACGCTTTACCAGAGGATTCTGGACAGCGATAAATATCAAAAGTTTTCCCAATCAAAAGAGATGGCGGATAAATTATTTGGCTCGGATGCCTCTTCCCCGCCGCCCCCGCCGCCCACTCTGGAGTTGACCACCTGCCGTCAGAGCGACGAGGCCGTGGAAAAAGTTCATCAGTCGCTCAGCAGGAAGAAACCTTATGCCGTGGCGTTTCTGGACGTGCGGATGCCGCCCGGACCCAATGGAGTATGGGCCGCCGAACAGATAAGAAAAATCGATAAGAATATCCAGATCGTTATGGTGACCGGGTATTCGGATATTGACCCGGCTACGATTGTCTCGCGCGTGCCGCCCCGTGATAAAATACTCTATGTACAAAAACCCTTTCAGCCTCAGGAAATCCGCCATTTTGCCGCCAGCCTCTGTGATAAGTGGCTCAAGGAAAAAAATAACGACGTCTATTTGTCTCAACTGGTCCTTTCACGCTATAACGCCACCTTGAAACTGGCCTGTATGGTTGAATCCAAATACCCGGATATTGAAAACCATCTCGAGCGCGTACGCAAGTACACCATGATCCTGGCCAAACAACTGGCTACCGAAAGTCCTTATCAGGACAAAATTGATAATAAGGTTCTGACCGATCTCTACAGCGCCTGCCTTCTGCATGACATAGGTAAGATTAAATGCCACACGGCGACCCCTGAAGACTATCATACCGAGCCGCCCGTGGAACTGGATTTTGAAAGACAACACACTATTACCGGTCCTTCCTTTATTAAGCAAAAGGATACGAATACCAGGGATACCTTCCTGCTGATGGCCTGTGATATTGCTGTCGGTCACCATGAGCAGTTCAATGGACAGGGTTATCCCTATGGATTGCGGGGCCAGGAAATACCTCTCACGGCCCGTATTGTCTCACTGGCTGACGCTTACGAGGAAATGACCGCACCCATGGCTTCCGCTCCGGTATCGCATGAACGGGCGATTGGCGCCCTGGTCCAGGAATCCGGCAAAAAATTTGACCCGGCCATCATCGAGGCCCTGCGCCAGAATGCCGATCAGTTCCGTCAGGTCCTCCAGGAACAGCCTGTTCTCCAGAACGCCTGAGACGATCTCCCTGCCGGCCATCCCAATATTCGTGCCTGGTCCCTTTGCAGAAATAGATTGATCATATCCTCTCCGCTGCTATAATTTCCTGTGAACGAATTTTATACGTTTATTGTTTATTTTTAATGGTTGAATATTCCGGGTGAGCATCTGCCGCATGTGAGTCATTATTTTGATGAACCTCATCTCTATTTTCGCAAAAACCTGCTCATTGTCGGCGGCAGGAACTCCGCTGTGGAAGCTGCCATCCGATGCCACCGTCTGGGCGCACGTGTGAGACTCTCGTATCGGCGCGAGGAATTTGATGCCCACAGTATTAAATACTGGCTGTTACCGGAAATCAACATGCAGACCAACGTCCCCGGCGTATATGTCGCCGGTACCGCCGCGGCCGGGTCGCAAACCGACTATCGCCTCTTTATCGAAAACTGCCACGGCCACGTCGCCAAAATAGCAAAACACCTCACTGGTATTAGTGTCCCCGTTTCCAGGATAAATCCTCTGGCTATTGAACAAATGCCCGAAAGTTGATTACACCTGTAGAGCAACCCATACACTATTGTCATTCCTGCGAAGGCAGGAATCCAGGATTCTCCCTGTTGCTTGCAATAAAAAGCTGCCCCATCATTACATAGGATACTCCATTGCCCCATGGTTCCTGGACCCCTGCCTGCGCAGGGGTGACAGTACTTTCGTTTTTATTTAAATGCCAGAGCGCCGGTGGGGCAGGTGTTGACGCATTGGGAAGCGGCTTTTTTCAGTCCCGCGGAGAGCTTCTCATTAAACGGCACGGCCACGCGCACGTTAAAGCCGCGATTGATAAACGAGAGACCCAGTTCCTCCTGATATTGGGCCGCGATCTGGATACACAGTCCGCACCCGATGCATTTGCCGGGTTCGTAAATGATGTCCGGATGATCCAGATTCTGCTCGAATTGGCGGCGCTGGGCCTTATACCGGCTGATTTTGGCGTCATACTGTTGTGCGTATAGTCTTAATTTGCAGTCATCCGGTTTGCGGCAGTCGCAATGCAGGCAGCGGAACGCTTCGGCGCGGGCCTGCTCCGGCGTAAGCCCCTGGGGGGAAGTTGGGGTGATGTCTGTCCGTTTGTTCGGTTCAGCTAGCGCCATGAACGTTTCAATCTCGTTGTTTATGAGAGAGCCGATCCGGCTGTTGAATAATTTTTCCGGTCCCGTTATGGTTTGGTCGGTGAGGTATTGATCAATAGCAAACGCCGCGTCTTTACCCTGTGCCACGGCCCGGACCGCCATTTTGGTTAAGCGCACAGCGCCGCCGGCGGCGAATACTTTTGGTAGAGAGGTGCAATACGTTTGCCTGTTAATTACTATCCCCTGATCCGTGGTTTCCAGGCCGAATTGGATCCTGTTATCAGGAGTCATGAGACCGGCGGCTATCAGGATGGCGTCATACTCATCAAGCAATTCCTGCATGGATATATCCGTGCCGATCCGAGTCGATAGTTTAAAGTCGATGCCGGTTTTTTCAATGGCGTCGATTTCCTTATCCAGTACCTGACGCGGCAGGAGATCTTCGCTAACGGCATATTGCAGATTGCCTCCGGCCTTTTCATGATTGTCAAACACGGTGCAGCGATAACCGTACTGGCGCAGATAATAGGCTCCCGCCAGTCCTGCCGGGCCTGCGCCTACAATGGCCACCTGTTTGCCCTTATCATCCCGGCAGGGAGGCAGATACGGGGCATCCGACACCAGGTCCGTATCCGCAACAAAACGTTTCAATACACAGATAGCCACGGGACTGTCTTTTTCGCCCCGCCGGCAGCCCTTCTCGCACGGCGCAGGGCAGATCCTACCCAACACCGCAGGCAGTGCAATATCACGTTTCACTGTAATAATCGCTTCGCGTAGTTCATCCGCGGCAATTTGGCGGATCATCAGGGGGATATTCATCTGGGCCGGGCAGATTGTCTGGCACGGTCCCATACAGTCGCCCACATGATCGCTCAGCAGCAGTTCCAGCGATCCCTTACGCGTCTGGATAATTTCGTTCGTTTTGGTAAGCACCACCATACCCTCGGCAGCTTTGGTGGCACAGGCCGGCAGCAGCCGATTATGGCCAGCCACCTCGACCACGCACAACATACACGAAGTAGTCGGCTCGCACCCATCCGCATAACATAAGGTAGGGATCTCAATTCCGACCTTTCCTGCGGCATCCAGAATAGTCGCGCCGTCTGGGACTTCCACTTGGTGATTATCGATGGTTAGTTTTGGCATATTTTTATCTCTTTAAATATTAGTAGTTTACTAAAACCGGCTGGCTTTATCAAATCATTCAATGACTAAGGTACCCAGTCCCATAGTGTTTTTTGAAGGAACGAAGCCATTTTGGTTTTTCAGTAAGTTATTTATTTAGTTAGGGTTATCATGAGTTTTGCCCTTTTTTAAATTGGGTTCGTTTCGTTATTTTTCTGCATTAATTGCCCATTAAATTTGATTTTCAGGGCGTTTTAGCAAGTATACGTTTTATGGGCGACCACTATCTGTCTAAATAAAGAAAAAAATAGGTCTAATAGGACGGATAGGACCAATAGGTTTTAAAATATCATCTGACTTGTTGGACAAGTAGGACAGGTCGGACGAGTCGGACTTGATGGACGAAGTGGACATAGTGGTTGGGATGGACAAAGTATGGATTTTTGATGAAAAATAGAAAGATAGAAGAAAATCATTGTACTTCGACGGCGTTTTGGGGGCAGATGGATTTACAGGTGTTGCAGCGGATGCATTTATCTTTGTCTATTTCATGTTGTTGGTAGGGGGTCATGGTGATGGCGTTTACGGGACAGTGTTGGGCGCAGAGGGTGCAGCCGATGCAGTTGTCGTTGATGGTGTATTTGATGAGCGGTTTGCATCGTCCGGCGGGGCATTTACCTGCCAGGTGGGCTTCGTATTCGGGGCGGAAGTGTTTCAGGGTTGATAAAACCGGGTTGGGTGCGGTTCGGCCGAGGCCGCAGAGGCTGCCGGTTTGTACCATTTTGGCCAGGTGTTCGAGTTCTTCGAGGTCGCCTTTTTTGCCTTCGCCGCAGCAGAGTCTCTCGAGGATATCGAGCATGCGGCGGGTACCGATCCGGCAGTAGGTGCATTTGCCGCAGGACTGGTTCTGGGTGAATTCCAGGAAATAGCGGGCGATATCGACCATGCAGTCGTTTTCATCAAGTAGGACCAGGCCGCCGGATCCCATGATAGCGCCGGCGTTAGTGAGGGCTTCGTAATCGACGGGCACGTGGGCCAGTTCGGCCGGGACGCATCCGCCGGAGGGACCGCCGACCTGTACGGCCTTGAAATGTTCGCCGCCGCCGATCCCTCCAACACCGCCGCCGATGGTTTCGACGATCTCGCGCAGGGAGATGCCCATGGGCACTTCGATGAGGCCGCCGCGCAGGACCTTGCCGGCCAGGGCGAAGACCTTGGTGCCTTTGCTTTTTTCAGTGCCCAGTGAGGCGAAGGCTGCGCCGCCGTTACGCATGATCCAGGGAACGAGCGCGTAGGTTTCCACGTTATTGACGAGCGTAGGTTTTTGCCAGAGTCCTTTTTGCGCAGGGTAGGGGGGGCGCAGGCGGGGCATGCCGCGTTTGCCTTCAATGGAGGCCAGCAGGGCGGACTCCTCGCCGCAGACAAACGCGCCGGCTCCTTCCATGATTTTCAGCTCCAGGCAGAAGCCGGACCCAAAAATATTATCGCCGAGCAGGTTCTTTTCCTTACAGCGTTTGAGTGCTTCGGTAATGCGCGTGACAGCCAGCGGATATTCGG
>JAFGHE010000280.1 GCA_016930295.1 Sedimentisphaerales bacterium | reverse complement strand
GCCAGGTTCTCATACAAGCCGTAATCAAACCAGATAGTAAATTCCTCGATCCCTGCCGTCAAACTGATATTGCTGATATCATAGGTATATTCCCAGGTATCCCCGCCCAGATTCTCTACCAGATAGCTGATCTGGGTATCCTGAGCCCCGGCGCCTGATACTGCCATGAACGCTAACACAACCGATAAAATCACTAAACGCCTGAATTTAAAGCAATTACACATTTTCCATCCTCTACAAAAACATACATAAAAAAAACCGGCGCAGAGAAATACACCTCTCTCTCACCGGGTTAATATGTAAATTCAATCCTCTTTAAAACTTATTATGCTAAAATTCAGGCAGGTTGGCAAGAAAAACTATTTGGAAGAGGCAAAATTTTTGCTCTATCGCAGCAGAACCAGCCGCAATTCAGGGTGAGAAAAAACAAGATATGAATAGAACTCGTATTCTCACAACGCACAACTGACAAATGCCTATTCTTAATCGAAACTTTTTCTGCGGCGCGCAGGGGGGATGTTCATAAGGTTGCGGTATTTGGCTACGGTTCGGCGGGCCAGGGTGATGCCGTGCTTATCCAGTTCGTCCACCAGTTCATCATCACGCAGGGGTTTTTGCTTGTCTTCGTTATCGATAATTTCCTGTAATTTGGCCTTGACGGCATCCCAACTGACGCTGTCGCCGTTGGCGGTTTCCGTACCGCCGCTGAAAAAATAACGAAGGGCAAAGATACCCAGGGGAGTCTGTAAATACTTACCGGACACGGCTCTTGACACCGTACCCACATGGATGCCCAGTTCATCCGCCACATCGACCATAGGCAGGGGCTTTAGATACAGAGGACCGTTGAGAAAAAAATCGTGCTGGTTATTAATCACATGGTTGACGACCCGCATCAGGGTCGTCTTGCGCTGTTCAATGGACTCAATCAGCCAGCGGGCCGAACGGACACTGTTTTGTAAAAATTCTTTGGCTTCTGTGGTCACCTCTCCGGCCTTGAGTAACTGACTGTACATGGTGTTTATACGCAGACTGGGCGTGCTCCCATCGGCCAGATGGGCATGAAATATATCATTTTCCTGGTCATATTCCACGATGACATCCGGAATGATATACTGGGCATTATGCTGGCCGATCTGGAGCCCGGGTCGCGGGTCCAGGCGGGAGATTACCTGTACCGCCCTTTTAAGGTCGGCGATGGAATGACCGGTCTTTCGCGCTACCGCCGGAAACCGATTCATTTCAATATCCTTGAGGTGATGAGAAACCAGTTCAATTTCCAGTTCGCAATCTTCATCAGAGGCTTCCAGTTGCAATCGCAGACATTCGGCCAAATCCCTGGCTCCCACTCCGGTTGGTTCCAGATTCTGAATCAGGGCCAGGGCAAGTTCCATCTGCCCGGTGGTTATCGGCTCTCGTACCCGCTCACACAGAGACAGCAAATCTACTGAAAGATAGCCGGCTTCATCAATATAATCAATGATGACCCCGCCGGCCTTTTTTATTATCGGCTCTACTTCAATAAAAGCCCACTGCTCATGGAGGTACTCATTTAATGATTGGGCCGGAGCAGCGGTATTCTGCATGGCCTCCAGTTTCGGATCGCGATCCTCATTGCTGCGCCGGGGCTGGATATATGTTGAACGTTCCATGTAATCTTCATAGTCAGTATCCTGATTGGCCAGGCGCTCATAATCATCTTTCTTGTTATTATCATCGTCTATAAGTAACGACTTCTCTTCCTGAGCCGTCTCATCATCGGACGAAACATCCTCATAGGTCTCACTCTCCTCAAATTCGTTACCGGGCTCTTCCAATTCCAGGACCGGATTCGATAACATCTCCTGCTCGATACGCTCCTGCAGCGCCATCAGCGGCAGTTGTAATATCTCCATGGACTGGATCATGCGCGGGGCCAGCACCATCCGCTGGTCCATTTTCATCTGTTGCGACATATCCAGACGCATAAGGGTCCTTTCAATAATTCCAGATCTCAATCCATATTATAGGGCTTTATTTTCTAACATTCTATCTTTTGTTGCCGAAAAGCCACAGAAATATTATCGACAAATTGATATTTCAAATTTGGTTATATATTTAATATTCTTTTTCCCGGTTTTTTTTAATCAATAGTCATTCTGCCCTTGATGGCGTCAATCAGTACGCTCTTATTAGCGTGTTCAATACTGCCCCCACTGGGCAGTCCCCGGGCCAGCCGGGTCACTTTAATATTCATGTCCGCCAACAGGGAACTGACATACAAAGTGGTACCGTCGCCTTCGGTAGTGGGATTGGTAGCCATGATAACCTCCCGAACCTCTTCCGTTTCCACACGTTTTATCAAAGCGCTAATAGTCAGATCATCCGGGGTGACACCTTCTAACGGCGCCAGATGACCCAGTAAAATATGGTAAACCCAGTGGCACAGGCCCGTTTCTTCCAGACAAATCAGGTCTTTATGCTGTTCCACTACACAGATGATGGATTGGTCACGACGGGGATCACGGCATATTTCGCATAACTCCTGCTCGCTGAGGTTATAACAGCGGCTGCAATAACGGATTTTGGTCTTGACCTCCCCAATGGCCTCTGCCAGAGCCAGGGCCTTATCCGCCGGCTGCATGAGTATATAATAAGCCAGTCTCTGAGCAGAGCGTTTACCAATGCCCGGCAGCCGGGCAAATTGCTCCATCAGACGATCCATACTTTCGGTGTGGATATTACTCATTCCAGATATCACCGTCAAAATTCAATTGTACCAATACAAAATAGGTTTTATCAGTCAGAAGCAAAGCTTCAACATACTTTTGACGCCGGCGTCATTCCAAACCCAGTAATTTATTAATCTGGCCCATCCCCGGGAAATTCATGCCACTGGTTAAATCACTCACCTGTTTCTTCATCTCTTCCTGACCCCTGGCCACCGCGGCATTTATCGCCGCCTTGACCAGGTCTTCCAGCATCTCAATATCATCAGGATTAACCGCCTGTGGATCGATTTTGATATCCAGCACCTCATTTTTCCCGTTAATTTTAACGGTGACCATCCCCCCACCGGAGCCGGCCTCGAAGGTACTGTTACGCAATTGCTCCTGTCTCTGCTGTAATTCCTGAACCTTTCCTAAAATACTGCCAATATCACCAAATCCCGCCATACGTGTTTCCTTTAAATGTGTGGTAAAAACTGTCCTTATATATACCCTGTCTTCAACGATCACTATTCCGTAATCTGTTGTTTATAGTTTTTCTGTCTTATCTGTCTTTCATTCGTTCAATATGCCTGACCTTACCGCCGAGAACGTCCTGTATTCGTCGGACCTGAGGTTCGTTCAGAGCCGCATTAATTTCCTTCTGGCTCGGCTTGGCGCCCGGAGACACAATACTAGTCTTCTGATAACCGGACTCTTCATTTTTATTACTATCGGGAGACGCCCGCTGAACATCTTCAGTGCGTTCTAATTCTAATTTTATTCGTTGATGCAAAATCTGACCCAGCGCTGTTTCAATTTCCTCAATTTTATCCGGAGAATCCAGGAGTAAACTGCGCATCCCGTTCTGCTTACCCGAGTATCCTATCGTCAGCACACCTCCATCCCAGCCAACCGGCCTGGACAGCTTTAAATATGTTTGCAGATATATCCAGTCTTTTTGATTCAGCTGTTCGATAATCTCCTGCCAGTGCTCCTTAAGATAATCACCCGTTATCGTTGACGCAGGGGTAAATTGACCGCTACCCGTTGTTTTATCCCTGGTTATGTCTTTTTTTTTATCCGGAACCTGACCTGACCTGCTGTTTTTTGCTGAAGGAACGCGATTGTCAACACGTTGGGGTAAGGTATGCGACGAGACCGTCGGGTCCCCCTCTGAATCCCCCTGCAAATGTCTCAACTCCTCCAGCATCTGCCGGGTATCCGTAAATCGCCGGGGGTCGGTTAAGCGAACCACCGCGGCTTCCAGCAGGGCCCGGCCGGAACCACTTGACTTGATCGCCCGGTGCAATTCTTCCATCACCGTGATATTATACACCAGTGTTGCATCGTCATACAATTCAACCTGCTGCATCATCGTTTTACGGACTGCCTTATCCAGGGTCTCCACCAGTTCCGTTTTTTCACCGCAGTTACGCAGAACCATTAAATCACGAAAATGCTCCTGTAATGCCTGCGCCAGTTGCTCCAGGGCCAGGCCGTCATTGAGGGCCTTTTCCACCTGTATCAGAGCCTCGGACAGATTATTATTACCCATGGCTTCCACCAGCGCGACAATTCGTTCCGGACGAGGTGTGCCCAGTAAATCCTCCAGCATCTTTAAGGTGAGCTTGCCCTCGCTCATACTGAGTATCTGGTCCAAAAGACTCAGGCCGTCCCGCATCGAGCCTCGGGCCAGGCGGGCAATCCGGCGTAATAGAGCTTCTTCGGCCTTTACACCTTCCTTTTTTAAGATATATTTAAGGTGTTTTGTAATATCATCCGGCAGAATGTTGCGAAAATCAAACCTCTGACATCGGGACAATATCGTAGGGAGCACTTTATTCGGTTCAGTTGTGGCCAGGATAAACTTGACATAGTCAGGCGGCTCCTCCAGGGTCTTTAACAGGGCATTGAATGCACTGGTGGAAAGCATATGGACTTCATCAATGATATAAACCTTAAAACGCGCCCGTGCCGGCCGATAAATTGCATTCTGACGCAGCTCCCGAATATGCTCCACACCCGTATTACTGGCGCCGTCAATCTCTAACACATCAATATCATCCCCTTCATTCACCGCCACACACAGGTCACATTTACAACAGGGTGTGGTTGTCGGGCCTTCGGCCTTAAGACAATTAAGCGCCTTGGCCAATATGCGGGCCATGGTGGTCTTGCCTATACCACGGGTACCACTGAATAGATAGGCATGCGCAACCCGACCCGTTTCAATGGCATTTTTTAACGTTTGGGCTACCGCTTCCTGACCGATCACATCATCAAACGTTTCCGATCTATATCGTCTTGCCAGTACTGTATAAGACATATAACTCGAGCTGTTCCATTTTAATATTTGATTTTTAATATTTAAAAAGGCCGTGCACTTTTCTTCGAACCGATTTTGCCAAGTTTGTTATCACAGCCGGCTCCTGCCAGGTTATTCCACGGCACAACGAACCAAACGCTTATGGCTGCTCCGTTCCCGGCCTGACCAGGTTCACGCTGTCCGCTTGCATGGGACCCGGCGATCAACACCACTTATGACAATAGTGGCTCAGCGCCATCGATCCTCTAAAAAGGATTCCGCCTCGCTATAGCGGATTGCGAGTACAGGGTACCGCTAACACCCCGCCTAGCACGGCCATTTTTTCACAGTGTCCATCGACAGTATAACAACCCCTTTCAGCAAAGTCTATGCCTAATCTGGATATTTATGTAACGCTTTTCTATAAAAAAATTTATATCCATTCATATATATTGTGCCCTGTTCTTACTTCACTGCGATTTCAGCCTTTTACTATTTTTAATATATTACTAAGTGTTTAATTACAAAGCAGTTAAAACTAAATATTTTATCTGAAAATCCTTGCAAAGAAAACCTCTATCTGATATAGTAGACGCTGAATACTTTGTTACCGGATCCGGTATAAGGTGATAATATATAAGTACGGGGAAATCACTAACTTAGTGATATCCTGGGTTGAATGTGTTGGCTTCGTGGGAGTCAGCAATGATTATAAAATTTCGTTGCTCTATTTGCAGTAAAAAAATCGGTGTGCCCATCGAGTACGCCGGCAAGCGAGTTAAATGCCCACAATGTGCCAATCCGGTAGGGGTACCCAAAGTCAAACTCCACGAACAACCGCAGGTAATTGATAAACCCCAACCGGCGCCACCCCAACCCCAGACTATCAAATTGCCTCCCTCGGTTCCAACACCCACAACACCACAGACAATTCCACAAAATAATAGTGTGTCCCATCAGGCGGCGGACCCTTTCCCCGGCAATATCTGGACCGATGAACTACTCGCCGCTTCTCAATCAGCGGCCGCCGAAAAACAGAATAAAGAAAAAGTCTATTGCCCAAAATGTAATTCCCCTATTTACAACACCCGCCAACCCTGCGAAATGTGCGGTTATATCTATCGAGAAGAAGAAACCAAATCCGACAAGTCTCAGCCAGTTCCTCTTGCAGAGAGAACATTTGGCAAAGATCTTATTCGACTCATGCCGCCGGCCAAAAACTGGAAAGACAGCAAAATTATTATCTACCTGCTTTTTATGAGTATCTTTGCTGCCTTACCACTGCCGTTTATATGGATTTTTCAAATTCTGGTCAGTGGTGTAATTTGTAATTTTCTGTTCAATGTTGTTGTGACAACCGCAAATGGCAACGACAATTTACCTGAGTTTGAAATGGAGAGTATGATTAGATCTTATCTCCAAATGCTTATCAGCGGCTTTTATGCCTTTTTGCCCATGATAATCTGGATGATACTCTTCTCCATGCAGACCTCAGACACCATTGCAGACTCAAGAGACTTTTCTGTTGAAGCCGCTCAAGAACAAAGTTATTACAGCGACAACCAGGAGGGATATGGACAGCCAGATGAAAACCCTGATTATTCCGAAGAATTCTACCAAGAAGAAGAACCGTATATACAGCAGGATGAAGTCCTGGCCGAACCCGAAGACACCTATGACGAAGAGGGTGAATTTTACACGGAACAAAATAACTTAGAGGATGGTTTCTTTGACGAGGAAAACGATTCATTGTTTGAAATGTCAGAAGAAGAAAAAGAAAACTTCTATTCTTTCCTGTTGCAGTTTAAAATCGTGTTTTTTCTCTGTTTGTTCTTCTGGCCTATGGTTCTTATGACGATTGCCCTGGGTGACACGTTTATCATTAATCCGGTAAAACTTATTAAAAATATTATCAATACCTTCATTCCATATCTTATATGCTGTGCATGCCTGTATGCCGTAACCTTGTTAGTCTTTCTGTTTATTGGTGAATATGCAGTGATTACAGCGTCGCTGGGCAATAATATTGCCATGTTAATTGTTGTTCTGCTACTGATTGCCTGCGGCATGCTTTGTATAGAAATTTATACCATGCGCGTACTGGGACTCCTTTACCGATATTATGGCAACCGCCTCGACATGTAATACCACCCTTTTCCATTTTTACTCATTGAAACAAAACCTCATTATCCCTTTCGAACCAGAAAATCAATAAAATTCAACGCTGCCGATTCCAGCTCTGACCGGCATATTTGCCTTCGTATTTTGGCAAAACTCTCTGTTCATCAAGTGTGAGTGTGCCATACTGTATCTGCATTTTTAGACGCCGGATTAAAATATTTGCCACCGCTTGGACAAAAACATCTTCTGCAAAAGGGAGGGTCATTATATCCCTTAAAGCACCGGTCGGTTGTGAGGAATAACGACAACCAAATATTAACGACCCATGCTGTAACACCGCGTTTTTGATACGTCGCTGGGCGCTGCCCAGAATTTTATCATCACCGACCATCAGGTCAAGCCGGTGACGCCGGGCGAAACAGAAAAACGGGCCGCGCTGCGAATTGCCGGTATCCGGGCCGCCGCGGTAATGGATGTCAACCCCAAACTGTTTTAAGGCTATAATATACGCATCATGAACCAGACAATACATCTCAGTAATATCAACCGTTCCTATAATGCCGTTCAGGGGCAGAACCAGGGAATAGGTTAACTCATCATCATGCAGAATAGCCCCGCCACCCGTCTGGCGGCGCACCACCGGCATATGCACGATCTCGCTATCCTGTTGCTCAAAATCCTTATAACATTGAAAATATCCCAGCGAAATCGTCGGTTCCGACCAGCGGTAAAAACGAAGCGTAGCCGGAGAGTACCCTTCATTGACCCCCCGCAAAATCGTCTCATCTATCGCCATATTCTCCACTCCACTTTCAGGCGGATCAATGATGACCCGTAATATCTCTTTCCCCGTTGATGGTTCACCTTCAATGTCAGGCATGCACTCCGACTTCCCACTACTTTGTGCCTGTGTGCCTTCTTGTCGCGGCGTAGTTCTAAGACGAAGCCGGATGTGCCTGTGTGCCTTGGTCAAAAACTCATCCGCATGATAGCTGCTCCTGACAAACGGTCCGGAGGCAACCTGCTCAAATCCTGTTTCCAGGGCCATTTGTTTCAGCCGGACAAATTCCTCCGGCCGATAGTATTGATGGACCGGCACGCACGTTTGAGCAGGACGCAGATATTGACCAATTGTGAGTATTTGTACTCCGGACTCATAAAGGTCCAGGAGTAAGTCGGAAATCTCTGCTTCACTTTCACCCAGGCCAATCATAAATCCACTCTTAATAAATGCAGGATTCTCCCGGGAAGCCATCTCACGTAACACGGCCAGGGAACGCTGGTAATCCCCGCCACTACGAATATCCGGCGCTAGCCGACGACAGGTTTCAATGTTATGATTAAACACATCAGGCCGGGCCTGATGAATAATTTCCAGACACCGGGAATCACCCTTAAAATCCGGCGTTAATATCTCAATAATAACATCCGAATTCAAATCTCTAACCGCTTGAATGGTCCGGGCAAAATGCCGGGCGCCGCCGTCTTCCAGATCATCACGCGTAACACTCGTTATGACCACATACTTGAGACGCAGCTCTTGTACCGCCTGAGCCACCCGCCCCGGCTCATCCAGATCTAATGATTCCGCTGATCCATGACTTACCCCGCAAAACCGGCAATGCCGGGTACATACACCGCCCATAATCATAAACGTGGCCGTGCCTCTGGAGAAACATTCACCCCGATTGGGACAGGATGCCTCGGTACACACCGTCTGCAGATGTAAATCCCGCAGAATACCTGTTACCCGCTCATAATCCTCCCCCCGGCCTATAGGCCTTTTCAGCCACGCAGGCAGCCGTCCCCTCTGTATATTGTTTATATCTTCAGCCACAAATATATTTTACATTGTGGCGAACATTTAGTAAATATTAATCAGCAGGCTAGTTTTCCGCCATAAAATGATCTTCGTATTCAATCTCCAGTTTGAGTTTGTGTTTGGACTCTTCCATCGCCAGATTCTCCCAGACAGTCCGATAGTGTTCATTCTGAGTCAGATCCGCCAGATCGCTGTACATCCGGAAAGCCGCCTTTTCCTTTTGCATGGCCAGGACAAATGCCTGTTGTATGGCAGAGTCTCCACGACCCAATGGTTCCATTTCCACCTCGTCAACCGCATAATCGGACAGCTTTATAAAAGGCCTATCCGCGGATTGATCTAACATATGTTTATTCTTTTTCATCTCCAGAAGTTTTTCCTTATGCTTCTTTTCTTCCGATGCCATGTCTTCAAACACCAGTTTCATCTGCCGGCTTTCCATTTTGCCGGCCAGGTCCAGATAAAACTGATGCGCCTCTTCCTCTTCACGAATCGCAAAATCCAGTATCTCATCGATCGAATCAAAATCCTGCATCACGCCTCTCCACAAAAATGGCTAAAATCAAAAAATATACATCATATTTTTTCCTGCTAAATAATAATTCAGGTGAGGCTGAAAATCAAATCATCATTTTTTTCTGCCATGAACATCGGCCTGCCCAATAGGCGGAAACACCTAATGTAATCTATCCATATTATAAATTTCAGCCAGTTTTTTTGTAATGATTCCCCCTTTTGAGCGTCTTTATATAAAAGAGGTGCTATAATAGCATTATATTTTTAACACCTGAAAATACGATATCTATCTGGAGAGCATTATTTTACAATACTATAACTCATATTTTGAATAATCTGAGAGAGAATCATATTTTATCATAATGAAAGATTAATATAACTTAATAAACTGGGGGAAGTTATGGATAATATAACGTCGATAGCCAACAGCATCAAAAATGTCATCCGGCTCCGCTGTCCGAAATGCCATCATATGGTCACCGCACCTCAGGATTATGCCGGCGGACGGGGTAAATGCCCTGACTGCGGCCATATAGTAGAAATCCCCAATCTAAAAAGAAAAAATCCATCCCAAATCCTGGAAAATATAAATTACCCATAATAAATAGGAGCCTTGCGCATAACTATTTATTGTTAATGACTTTATATAAAAATTCCTGTTTTTACCCCTGCCTATTCAATCTCCACGTAGCTTAAACATACAGAGTGTGATCTGATCACTCGGTCCAGATGCTTTTTTCTATTTGGCATTTTATAGACATAATAAGTGGAATCTGTAAACATCCATCAGTCGTTAACACATAAAATTCCCTGAATCCTGAAGTATTTTATTGAAAATTTCTCGTTTTATGGTAAAATGATTATTCTATTTTGATCAAAGGAATGCAGGAAAATGTATCTTTCTGTTGTTTCTATAACAGAACTAAGTCCGTGTTCTATCCATGTAAAAATGGATTTTGTCTATTTGTTTCTCAACATGTGTCTTTAAATTACTATTTTGACAGAAAAGGCAGTTTTATAGTTATTATTCAAATATCTAGGGAGATCTCGATATGAAGTTTAAAGTTGGTTTCTTATGTGGTGTACTTGTTATACTGTTTTCTATGTATTCTGCCCACGCCTGGGTCGATAATCCTCTGGTTAAATCCTGGAACAACCCCAACGCCCGCATGCCGGGCACTCAACCCACACTGGTTGCCACGAATATATCTGGTCCCGGTAATTGTATGAGTTGCCACGGTGATTATGATGAAACAGTTGAACCGGGTTTTGGCTGGCGCGGGTCCATGATGTCACAAGCGGCTCGTGACCCCCTGTTCTGGTCCTGCTATACCGTAGCCATGCAGGATGCTATCTGGGGCCTGGGTTCGCCGGATGCCGGTGATTTATGCCAACGTTGTCATTTTCCCGAAGGCTGGCTGGGTTTCAGGTCAGACCCTCCTAATGCCTTTAAAATGGAAGGCACCGATTATGACGGAGTGCATTGTGACTGCTGTCATAAAATGTATGACCCATTCTGCGAAACCACTTTTGACGGCACACGTGAAAGTGATGACTGGGAAGAATATTGGGAAGAGTATCTCAATACCGGCCCGGGCAGCGGCACCCTCTCCCAAACTCTCGCGGAAGCAACCTATGCCGCGGATCTCTCGCTGATAGCCTCGATTAGATTTCTTAATACGGACCTGTTTTTTGATATTGATCATTTACCCTGGTATGACACGTATTACGAAGCTACGGGCGGTCAGTATTTTGTCAGTTTCGTCAATCAAAAACGAGCCAGTTTTGCCGACGCCCCCGCCAATCATGATATATTATATAGCCGATTCCATAAATCAAAATATTTTTGCGGAACCTGCCATGATGTTTCCAATCCGGCCCTGGCCAATGCCGGACTGGCCGGCCTGTCGGATCAATCCGGCGGCGACCACCTGATCAGCGAGCAATATCCTGCCGGCATGTACTATCATGTGGAAAGAACCTTTTCCGAATATATGCTCTCGGACTATGCCGGTCCAGACGGGGCCGACACCAATCCGGAATTTGCGCAAATCACCGGCATTGACCATATTTATAAATGTCAAAACTGTCATTTGAGAGAGGTCACCGGAAAAGCCAGTAATAAAAGTTACAGCCCCCTGCGACCGGATGAAAGCCTGGAACATCCGGATTGCGGCGTACCCAGCCATAAGATGAATGGCGCCACATCGTGGGGGCTGTATATCCTGGCCAGCCTCGATCCTTCCGGACCGGTCTATGATCCCTGTAATGTGGCCATTCTGGATAAAGGCCCGGAGGTTTTAACCCTTGACCTGAGTGCCGGTGATGTGCCCCCGGAAAACAACGGAACCGCTCTCTATGCCGGTTATAACAGCGCCAAACAGCGACTGCAGACAGCCGCCACCCTTAAAGACATGACTCACGACCCCAACACGGGACTTCTTACACTTAAAGTACAAAATAATACGACTCATAAACTGTTAACCGGCTTTCCGGAAGGCCGCCGAATGTTCCTGAATATCAAGGCCTATGCCAACGAATCTTTAATCTACGAAATTAATCCCTATGATGAATCCGTCGGCACCCTCAAAGGACTGCCCCATGCCCCGAGTTCACCAACCCTGGACGCCAACGAAGTCTATAACGATGAACTGGTCTATGAGATTCATTTCGAAAGTGATTTAACCGGCGAGGAAGAGACCTTCCACGCGGTCCTGGCCACGGACCGATACAAGGATAATCGCATCCCCCCCAAAGGGTTCGATATCGACAATGCCGCCACCCGATTGTCTGAGCCCAAATGGCATGGCGAAAGTGCACCTGACTATTTTACCGCCGCAGAATATGCCGGCGGCTACGACCAGGTGGAAGTGAAACTGCCCTACGGCACGGATTACATAACCGCCTCTCTTTACTATCAGGCTACATCCCGGGAATACGTCGAATTCCTGCGCGATGAAATTAACGGCACGGCTGATACCCTCTTCAGTCCCACACCATCCGGTGAGACCTATGCCTATATTATCCAAACGGACCCGTTCTTTGAAAATAGTACCTACGGATTAAAAAGCCTTAGAGAATGGGGCAATACTATCTGGGATTTGTGGTACCACAACCACGGCCTGGACGGCAGCAGTGCGGCCGTGGAAGGCATCGTACCCTTTGAGATGGCTTCCGCCTCTCTGGAATCCGAGATCGTTCTCCTGCCGCCTGACCTGGATACCGACTATGATGTGGATTTAACCGACCTGCTGTACCTGGTCGATCAATGGCTCCGGGCGCCGGACTCACCCTCCGCAGACATCGCCCCGCAGCCTGCCGGTGACGGCGCCGTGAATATGGAGGACTTCTCTCTCTTCAGCGAACACTGGCTCAAAGACGCGCCATAATAACCGACCCTTAATAACTCAATAGACAAAATAACCTTATAAATAAAAATAGAAAACGGACCTTAATCCCTAACTTTAGAATATTCCAGTCCGTGTTTTTATGCCCACAAATATTTGCGTGCTTTTTCCGATTATCCCCCTCCCAAATCACTCTCCTGTAAATCTTATACTTTGGCAACTATTCATTTGCATATTACCCCCAAAATCATGTATAATACATCCTTAAGCGACTAATCTGTTATTTCTAATCGAAATTTCAAAAAGTTCTTAATGAATCAACCCGGCGTGAGAGAGAGGGAAATTTCTCTGCGCCGGGCAGATATGGTGCAAAGAAAGGACGGAAAGGGAAATGCAAAAACACACATGTCTCCCTCATTGGTTATTCATGTCATTCCTTGTGATGACGATCAGCTCCGCCAGACTCTCGGGAGTTACTATTTATGTCAAATCCGGCGCCGGAGGCGCTAATAACGGCACTACCTGGGCCGATGCCTGCCAACTGCTACAGGATGGACTGGACAAGGCTGTAGCCGGTGACCAGGTTTGGGTGGCCGCCGGCACCTATTTGCCCACTGCTATGACAGGGGGAACAGGCCAGCGGTTCAGAACGTTTCAGATGAAAGAACAGGTGGCTATTTACGGCGGATTCCCGAATACGGGTGATCCTCTATGGGAAGACCGCGACCCGGATAATTATGAGACAATCCTCAGCGGCGACATCGGTGCTCCCGGCGACCCAACTGACAACTGCTATCATGTTTTCTATCATCCGAACGGCTTGGTTCTGTTTATCACTTCTATCCTGGATGGCTTTACCATCACCGGCGGTTATGCCGACGGCAATGACGATCACAGTAAAGGCGGAGCCATCTTCCACGAGTCATATAACATTACAATCAATAACTGTTCCATTAGCGATAATATGGCATCAGGCGATGGCGGTGGAATATATTATAAAAATGTCATACCCGGTCCAATTGTATTGAAATCAATTCCAGGTGACCAGACTGTATCATCGACCGAGGGAACAATAAACAATATTACAGACCATTTTGATATATTCAACTGTACCTTCATTGACAACGCGACAGGGTCAAACGGCGCCGGAATGTATATTTCTGGTCCTGAGATAAGAGTAAGCAACTGCACCTTTATCGATAATTCGGCTGCCTCGGAGGGAGGAGGAATCTATAATGATGCCCACCTCTGGGTTACCAACTGTACTTTTACAGGTAATTCGGCTAATGTCCAGGGAGGGGGAATACACAATAACTTATCCGGCAATTTGTTGGCAACGTACTGTATCTTCACCGGCAATTCGGCAGCGGATTACGGCGGAGCGATAAGTAGTTCTGTCAGTTCTCAGGAAATAAACAGCTGTATATTTAATGGCAATTCATCAGAAAACGGTGGCGGTATATTTAACTATAATAATAGTCCAATTATAACAAACTGTACTTTCAGCAGCAACGCGGCATCAAATCAGGGAGGCGGTATATACAACAGCTTTAATGCTTCCTCCACCACAATCAACTGTATACTCTGGGGTAATATGGCTCCCTCCGGGCCGCAGATATATAATGAAGACAGTTCCGTGGTGACTTACTCCAATGTGCAGGGCGGATATCCGGGCTCCGACAATATGGACGCTGATCCTGTATTTGTTGACGCTGACGGCGAAGATGATATTCTCGGCACTCAAGACGATGATTTTCATTTGAAATCATACTCGCCCTGTATTGATAAAGGCGATGCGGCCGGCCGGAGAACATCGTATGATATAGACGGCCAAAACCGATCTTTATACGCATACGTGGATATGGGAGCCGATGAAGTCTTTCCCATAGCCGGGGATCTTGATGCCAACGAAAAAATAGATATTAATGATTTAACTTTGTTTGCGAATCAATGGCTGGCTGATTGTGGCGACCCCGATTGGTGTGATGGCTGTGATTTTAACGAAAGTGGCGCCGTTGATCTTAATGATTTTATAAACGGGGCAATCCATTGGCTTATTGAGCCGCCTCCTATGGGTCCATAAATCGTATCTGAGTCAACACTATTTGAAAACTGGATACCCTATTTAGCCGCCCCCGGCCTGCCCTGTGATGGCGTCGATATCCAGGGCGGCAATATAGCCGATTAGGTTTTGCCAGGCCATGTGAAATCCAAATCCCCCCTTGAGCATCTCATCAACCGCCTCCTGCTTGCCCCAACCCTGCATCACAATACGATAGACGGCACACACCGTGCCGGTCCGGTCCGAGCCGTGCATGCAATGAACAAATACCGGGGTACGATTCTTATCAGAGACAATCTTTAAGAATCGAATAATCTGCTCATCCTCCGGGTCCCAGGGATACATGCGAATATGTTCATACTCCAGCGAGGTGCCCTGGATTTCCTCGCTGTCCGAATGCAAAGAACGAAAACTGACAATCGTCTTTATACCCAGCTTCTCCAACTCGCGCATCCCCTCCGCCGTGGGCTGGCCTCCGCGATATAAATCATCCGAGACCTTATGACAATTCGGCACACCCATGACATCCACAGGCCGGGCCCACTGACGACCGGAGGTGTTTTCCGCCGTCACATCCCGGTGTGAGTTGGCCGTAAAATAACCCGTTTCATGGCGATACGCCTGTATGACATAGACTCCCCCGCCACCCATAACCAATATAGACGATATCACTATTAATAAGGTATTTTTTTATGTAAAAAGATCTTTTGCTTACATGAATTTATTTTAGGGGTAACACATCGTGAATAATCAGACACGCCATATAATTACACTATTGCTAATAGTGCCGATTATCATGCTTGTCTTTACAGGATGTAAGGAAAATAAGCAGGATACTCAACCCATCCAATCAAAAACACCACCTCCTCGGGCCAGCCTGACTCAGGGTAAAATCCTGACTGTGGGCAGTATCTCGAATACGCCCAAGGAAGAAATTGCCGATTTTCAACCCTTTGTCAATTATCTTGCCGGCCGGCTCCAGTCATCAGGGTTTACCGGCGGTGAAGTGGTCATCGCAAGTTCTTTACAGGAAATGACCGACCTGATGAAAAACGGCCGGGTGGATTTGTATATCGACAGCCCGTTTCCCATCCTTACCGTTTGTGAAGAATCGGGCGCCAAACTATTTCTGCGACGCTGGAAAAAAGGGATTAAGGAATATAACAGCGTCATTTTTGTACGACGGGACAGCGGCATAGAATCCGTCAGTGACCTCATGGGAAAATTCATCGCTTTTGAGGAAGAGTTTTCCACCGCCAGCTAGACGCCAGCGTCAAAAGTATGTGTCAGCTTTGATACTGACTTATAAAGCCTGTTTTACAT
>JAFGHE010000279.1 GCA_016930295.1 Sedimentisphaerales bacterium | reverse complement strand
TCTTATTTCGTAATTTTTATAACTCATTGCTATTTAATGAAATATGCAATTTAAAGGAATGAATCAGGCCTGCTTGGGAATCCTGCGATAAAATCCCGTCTTACTATTGCTTCTGTTAAAGCCTTTAGCTACTATGACGGTGAAATGGATGAGACAATTTACAGCATGGCCATAGAAACCTCAGGTAAAATTGGTTCGGTGGCTTTAGCGATTGATTCGCAAGTCATTGTTGAGCATAGTTTTAAGGTTGAGCTACAGTATGCCGGGCAGTTATTACCTGCCATGGATAACCTCTGCAGACAGGTCAATTGGCGCCCCGATCAGATCGACCAGCTATATGTCTCGGCCGGTCCGGGCAGCTTTACCGGGATCCGTATCGCTATTACCGTGGCAAAAACACTCTCTTATGCCAAAAAAATAAAGGTTGTTCCGGTTCCGAGTATGGAAGCCCTTGCCTTGAATGCTTCTCTGGCACAACGCCGGGAAAATCTGGATATCAGGAATCTGGCCGTGGTTCTGGAAGCAGGGCGCGGACAGATTTTTTCGGCTGTTTTTGAAAATAATGGCTCTGGGGAACTATCCAGTCGTTCAGGAAATGAACATTCGGATTTTTTTACCAATTATCCTGAGACAGAACAGGTGCTTACAACCTGTGAAATGCTTTTATCAAAAACTCAAAAACCCTTATACCTCCTTGGAGAAGGGATTAATTATCACCAGAGCGAGTTAAAAGAGCAGGATGGCACACTTATATGGCTCCATAAGCAGTACTGGCTGCCGCGTGCCTCATTCGTGCATCATTGTGGCCACCAGCGTGCACTGGGCGGACACTTTGTTGAGGCCGATCTTTTAGAGCCGATTTATCTGAGACGACCGGAAGCGGTGGAAAAGTGGGAGAAATTACATGGAGAAGGCACATAGGCATAAAGGTTTTCGGGAGATGGGCAAGAGACACAACTACTTGAAATATAAATAGTTATAGATTGTATGAGTTCATAATCAGATGCCACCGTCAAAAGTGGATATTGGCATTTAAAATCGTTGTTTTTAATCCAGAAACAAGCGCTCGAAATACTTTTGACGCTAGCGTCTAATCAGGTTTTTTCTGGTAATAAATACTTTTGATGAGAATTATGTAATATGTCTGATATTTTTAAAGCCCGGCAGATGTTGGAACAGCAGGAGCACCTGGTCCTGACGCCCTATGCCGTATTTGCTGATCAAAGCCGGGGACGATGCCATCTCGAGCCCGAACATCAATACCGGACCTGTTTTCAACGAGATCACGACCGGATTATTCACTCAGCGGCCTTCCGCAGGTTGGAAGCAAAAACGCAGGTTTATTCGGATGCATCCAGTGATTATTACCGTACCCGGCTTACCCATACCATTGAGGTAGCTCAGATAGCCCGAACCCTGGCCCGGATTCTCAGGCTGAATATGGATTTGGCCGGAGCGGCTGCCCTGGCCCACGACCTGGGGCATCCTCCGTTTGGACATAAAGGGGAGGAGGTTCTCAATAAGTTAATGGCCGACCATGGTGGGTTTGAACATAATCGTCAATCGCTCCGCATTGTCGATTATCTCGAACATCCTTATCCCAACTTCCGCGGCCTGAATTTAACCTATGAAACACGGGAATGTCTGGCCAAACACGAAACCCGTTACGATCAGACTGACCCCATCGAGGAATTCGGCCCCGGCCGTGCCCCTCTGGAAGGCCAGATAGCAAATCTCTCCGATGCCATCGCCTACAATTCCCATGACCTCGATGATGCCCTGGCCTATGAATTAATAACCGAAGACGATCTGCACGCCGTAGAGATATATCAACATTTAAAGCAGAAGGTGGAATCACAATTCCCGCATACCAAACGCCATGTCCGCCAATTACGCTCTGCCAAAGCCCTCATAGACCTGCTCATTCAAGATGTGATTACCGAAACCGCCCGCAGACTCTCTGGCTCTACCCCCACAAACGTCGATGCCGTCCGTCAGGCGAACTCAAATATAGTCGCCCATTCTCCCCACTGTTATAACCAATTATCCCAACTTCAGGATTTTTTGCTGGAAAGGGTCTATCTTCATCCCTCCGTTATCTCCGCTCAACAGGAAGCGTCTGAGCAGGTGATTTTTTTATTTTCGTTCTACCTGAAAAATCCGGACCAGCTACCCGACCGCTATCAACAGCGAACCAATGAACAGGGACCCCACCGGGTAATATGCGACTATATCGCCGGCATGACAGACCGCTTCTGCCGTGAACTGTATAGATGCTACCGTCAAAAGTAAATCCCGGCGAAACACCGGGATAGGCTTTATAAGTCAGTATCAAAGCTGCCACACACTTTTGACGCCGGCGTCTGTATAAACTCTATAAAAAGTCGTAATCCATATTCTTGACACGCCTTTCTCAAGGAGCAGATGGAAGTCATTTGCCGGTTTTGTTTCCATTGAATAACATGTTTTTGGAGCTCTGTCGCATTTTTAAAAAGCCGAATCCTGCCAGGGCCTGGCCCATGGCGGTAATACCCAGAAGCCAGAGGCCGTGGGGACCCATGCAGTCCAGGCGATAGAGGAACAGGCCCAGAAAGGGTGCTACGATGCCGCGCAGGCCGGTCATGCTTACGTGGGCGCCCATATAAAGTGAATCTTTCTCCGGCGGCGAAAATGCCATATGCCCCAGGCGCCAGTTGAGCTGCCCGCAGCCCATGGCAATCCCGGTGATAACCCGGCTGATTAAAATGATCTCTATACTTTTATAACAGACACCCAGTAACAGAATAACCCGGCTCAGGCACCACATCATCGCCCCGTAAAAACGCATGATGTAAATATCAGTGCGGTCATAAATCCGGGCCCAGACTAATCCGGTTACGCCGGTCAACAGCACACTGATAACCGTTAGCGCCAAACCCCCCTCCAACCAGTTACTCTCAAACACATCATTGATAATAACGACTAGCACGGCACCTTCAATTAACATGGTCGAAAAACCGTTGAGCATCTGCCAGGCCATAAATTTTCCAAAGACCGGGTCGGTTTTCAGCACCACCAGGCCGGCAAACAGGCGAATGGGCGCCTGTTCGTGATTGACTGCATTACGCAATGTCTGCTTTTCTCCTCGGATTCTCAGCCTCGAATAGAAAACAACGGCGCCTAAGCCCACCAGGCCGCTGATAAGATAGATATCTTTGTACGTAAATCCCAGATGATCCATGGCGGCCGTATATAGCAAGACAATAGCGCTTCTGCTCAGGGTAATACATAACGCTATAATTACTACTATCTTACCACGATGGCCCGCAGGGTAATTCGCACGCCATAACGATGAACGCAGGGTGGTCACCAGTGCAATACCAATTTGGGCCAGAAATACCTGGAGAAGAAATAAATAAGCGCCCAACTGATTCATCCTTTCGCTCTCAGGTGTAAAAGCGATAGCAGTAAGAATGATGGAAACCAAAACGAGGGTTTTGGTCAGAACCGAAATTTTACGGCCGTGATGAAAAAAACCAATCAAAGGGCCGGCAAGCACCAGACCCATCATATTGCAGGCTATCAGTGCCGCCAGTTGAAAATCCGACATGTTCAGGGCCTTACGCCCGATAAAACCACAAAAGGAATTATCTAAAACCGCTAATATGGCCGAAAGAGGGATACTGGCCGCCAGCTCGCGGTTCAGAGTTAATCGGGTAAATCGGGATAAGTGTGTCCACCAGCTTTTGTAAGGGCGGGATGACGGAGGAAGGATGTTCAATTATTTTATCTGCCAGCGCGAAAGGGAACTGGGCTTGTCCAGGAGCAGGACTGCCTCCATATCTTCCGCCATCATACGACGATTCAGATCAGATACCCGGCTAAACCTGCGCATCTGCATCTCTTTATCGCCGCTGAGGGTCTGACAGCCGACTAATACAAAAACTAGACAAAGACATAGGCTAATGAAAAGGATGGTTTTAGAGTTCATAAGTAATTCTTACCTCTATGGTTAGCACTATTTATCAAAATAAACAATAATCATATTATAACCGGCCGCCTGGGGGCTGTCAATACAGAAAATCTGCCTGAATTACCCTGCCCTTGTGGTGGTATCGGATTATATCCTGTTCTGAAGATCGATAAAAAGGATAATGCAGATATTAAAAGCGGTAATGATATCATACTGTACGCTCCGGCGCGGATAGCGCCACAGGGCCAGACGCATCAGACCGGTCTGACGGGCCTGGGGGTCAAGCAGGGGCCTGTTTTGTTCAGAACGCGCGATTTGCCGGCATCCGAAGATCAGACGCCTCAGTACTGTAAAACCCGGAAGTATCGCCAGCATAACCACGACCGTGCCCATATGACCACAAAACAATCCGATAAGTATGGCCGCTATACGCTCCCCACGCTGCCAGTACCCCACCGGGCAGGATTCGATAAAGTTTTCCGCTCGCGCCTTGAGATAACTGATGATCTCTGCGTTTATCAAAGCGACAATAGCCGCCAGGGCGAATACTTTATGATGGTTGATCTGAGTATGGTTAAGATAATATATCGTGATGCCAAAAAAAATGGCGCCGTCGGCAATACGGTCCAGGCAGGAATCCAAAAAACCACCTAATTGGGTAATGTGACTGCCAAGGTGTGCGACCGCGCCGTCAAGGATATCCATGGCCGACGCCCCGATAATCAGCAGTGCACCAATGACACCATACCAGCTTTGGCCCGGAGCGAACTTGCCGGGTTTATCACCAGCGCCCCATGCCAGGAACAACGTACTGATAAGAGTGATTGCCAACCCCAGACAGGTCAGGACATTGGGATTAATATGGAGTTGGATAAGACCCCGGGCGATCCAGTCTCTCGCCCGAATAATACTGCCTCCTATGATACGGCTGAAAATGGCGCTGCGATCCGCTTTATGGGATTGACTCATTTTAATTCAAACCACCAGAGTGTACTCAACAGGCCCTTTCGTTCGTATAAGTCATAATGATAACCAATAAAAAGTGCGGGATCGCTCCCTATTGGAGTTTAGCCTTAACCGCGTTTAACTGCCGGGCTATCTGTGCCTTTTTACGTGAGGCTTTGTTCTTATGAATGATACCTTTGGCCGCCAACTGGTCAATCTTCTTCTGGGTCTCTTTCAATTCCTTTTCGATGACCGAGACATCCTTGCTTTGTTTGGTTATCTCCACGTACTTCTTAATCTGGGTTTTGACCGCGCTGTGATGGGCCCGATTTCTCATTCGTCGTTTTGCGTTCTGTCTGATTCTTTTTTTCGCTGAGAGCGAATGTGCCACAATGTGCTCCTTTAAAAAACAAATATATAATTTTCAGAAATTTTAGTCCTTCAACCTGTCCTGTCAAGTTCTAATTATCAGGTTTCTCGTAATTTTTTGCGTAAACTGTCAATCCGGTTACGGGCGTCCAGGTAATTAAAATCGATCTGGGCCACCTTTCGGAAGTAATTCAGGGCCTCTTCCAGATTCTTGTCCTCTTCGTGGGCCCGGCCCAGGTTATACAGTAGCTCCTTACCCAGACCGCTTTCTTTATTCTCCAGAAGTCCCAGGGCCTGATCAAAGGTTTCCACGGCGTCGGCATACCATTCCTTGAAAAAGAAACACCTGCCAATGCAGGAAAGCGCCTCAATACGGTAGCGGGGATCACTACGCGCCTCCTGCAGCAACGGGATCGCTTCATCGAATTGTTTCGCCTGCATCAACCGTTTGCCGTATTCCTGCTTCATTCTCATGTCCGTGGGAAAATTCTCCACGCACAGTTTATAATGGTCAATCTCTGACTGGAGAATATCCCGGCCGATTTCGGACAGTTGCCGGGCCAGTTCTTTATTGCCCGGATCGTTTTTGTATTGTTTCTGGAGTGTACGACCCCGGCGTTTTAGCTGTTTTATGCGAATCTCGTTGCTCTGCTGCATATAGCTGAACTGACCCAGTTCACTATGCGCCTTTTCCAGTATCTCAATGGCTTTGTTCTCATTTACATCTTTTTCCGTTCGGCACAGTTCAGTCACATATTTACTGATTTTGCCCGGCAGAGTGGGATTCTCCTCGTATTCCTTTTGAGCCTGGGCTATGGCATCAGCAACATAATCATCGGATTTTACCGAGATATACTCCTGTTGAAGTTTTTCCTGTGCCTCTTTATTCTTGATACTGGCGGTAAAATCACCCCCCCCGTCATATTGTCCGGTCTGCATGGTAGCCTGGGCGGACAGGTCACGGACCGAGTTTTGAAGGGCATCATCGTTGGGTCTTTGCTGAAGGGCCAGTTGACATGCCTGTAAGGCACGGGGATAATTATTTACTTTTATATAAAAGTCGCGAAGAAAAATGTAGGTTTTCCAGGCGGGTTTATTTATATGCAGGTTGGAATCAAACAGAACATCGAGCATCCACAGTGATGTCTCCAGAAAATTCCCTTCCACGGTCCCTTTTATCATATCCATCATATGACCCTGGTTGGTCGGGTCTTTGCTAAGCATATACTCAGCCTTGAGCATGGCGTCTTTAGGATGTTTGTCAGACGCCTTCTTCCATTTAGCGCCGTCGCCAAAACCGGATTTTTTCCCGCCCGCCATCTGACGACGAAACGCTATCTCTCGTAAAGGTTTATGACCTTCCTCCAGGGCGTCCGGCCAATAGGAAAGACCGTCCAAATACATCTCAATCGCGTAATCATAATTCAGGGTGTATGCCAGTTCGGAACCCCGATTAAAGAATTCACGGGCTTTATTCTTTAATTCCTCGGGATATTCTTGGGAACCAGGGGATGACGCTATGGAATTATTGTTATTATCGGGCATAAAATATTGCAGAATAAAATTTAAGTCCTTAATATATCAGCACTTTCGGATATACTATGTTTTTCCGATTAGCTGTTCCAAACCATGTACAATATCAGAAAAGATATATCTGTCAATAAAAATCACCCAAACCTCAACCAGGGTACAATTTCCGCCCTTGGTTTCAGGTTGGATGAATAAAAATGCTGCCGGCAATTCTGGGAGGTAATTTAGTGAATTCTGCTTCAGATAACTTATATGATGCCACCGTCAAAAGTGGATATTGGCACTTAAAACCGTTGTTTTTAATCCAGAAACAAGCGTTCGCAATACTTTTGACGCTGGCGCCTCATATCTTTTCATTAAAATCTAATTCCTTTAACCGATTTAATATAAGTACTAGTCTTTTAAGCTGAAAGGATATATAATAAGGTGTCAAAAACTTTTAGGAAGATAAACATAATGCAATATAAATCACTTAATTTAAAGAAGTTACAAATAATTTGCTACCCCGACCCCCTGCTCAAGAAAGTGGCACAGCCAGTTGAGGAGATAACAGAGGAAATATCAGATCTGGCTGAATCCATGGTGGATATCATGGTCAAGTCTTCCGGCATCGGTCTGGCCGCCACCCAGTTGGGGATTCCTTTACGAATAATTACCATGAGCGTTACCGGAAAGCGTGATGACGCGGAGATAATCATTAATCCCACGCTGAGTAATTTATCAGGTTCTTCCGAGATGGAGGAGGGGTGTTTATCCGTACCAAACGTCAGGGCCAATGTCCGACGGGCCAACGCCTGTACGGTCGATGCCCTGGACGTGGACGGCAATCCGTTCTGCATGGACGCGGTGGAATTGGCCGCGACTATCCTCCAGCATGAGACCGACCATCTCAACGGCATCCTGTTTATCGATCACCTCAATACTGTCTCACGCCTGTCCTGCCGACGGGCACTCAAGCAACTGGAAAAAGAATACGAAAACCGATAATCCCCGTTTTCTGGTATCCATTCGACGGTTTATCTTGACATAGCCTGTTATATCGTTATATTCCCTGATATGAGCAAACAACGACAAAGCCGGATATGTTTTTTCTCTGTCTTTTGCATACCGGGATTATTGCTTTTAATGATAATTCAGGGGTGTCAGGAGCCTCTCTCTACCCCCCTGAAAGAGCCTTTGATAACCCAGCCAGAGAGCCAAACCTCAGACAGCTCCGCTCTGGAGGTCCATGCGGATATGGAAATAATCTGGGAAAATTGTAAGTCCGAATTGAAACGGCGGGGTTTCGATCTGGACCTCCTTGATTTACGCAGCGGTATTATCCAGACATTTCCCCGGGTCAGTAAACAGTGGTTTGAATTCTGGTCAAACGATGTAGTGACCTCGCCGGCTCTGGACGAATCAAGTTTGCACACCATCCGCCGGACCGTCACTATGCAGGTTTTACCCGGGGACGATAGCCGGCATCAGGTTCGCTGTCAGGTTACAGTTCAGCGGTTATCCGTTGCTCCGACGGTGGTCAGCGGAGCGGTACGCACCCAGGATGTTTTTGCCGGCACTTCCACGCACTCCCCCATGTGGAATGACACACGCAAAAAGGATAAATTTAAACAGGAATGGATTACCCTGGGGCGTGATCCGGATTTGGAGAAAGATTTATTGAAGGCCGTTAGCAGGACCTGTGGAGATGCTTCCGTTAAAAGTTAATTTTACCAATGTAAACAGACTTTATGAGCCAGATTCAAAGCTTTGACATACTTTTGACGCTGGCGTCTGTGGAGAATCATGATAATGACTGACTATTTTTTAGGCGTTGATCTGGGCGGCACCAATGTAGCTATTGGCCTGCTGGATGTGGATGGTACAATTCTGGCACAAAACTCCATTCCCACACGCGTGGCTGACGGACCGGAATCGTTTGTCAAACGCTCCTGCCAGGCCTGCCGGGAAATGGTGACCCGGGCTGATATTGATATAACTAAAGTAAAAGCCGTGGGCATAGGCTCACCCGGCCCGCTCTCTGTCAGCAAGGGCCGCATCATCAAGGCCGGTAACCTGCCCGGTTTCGATAATTACCCCCTGCGCGCTGAATTTTCCAAACAACTGAACATGCCCGCCTGGGTCGATAACGACGCCAACGCCGCCTGCTGGGGCGAATTCTGGCTCGGGGCCGGCAAAAAAGTCACGGACATGGTCATGTTAACGCTCGGTACCGGCATCGGCGGCGGCATTATCATCGAAGGGGAAATGATCTACGGCAGCCAGGAAAACGGCTCCGAACTGGGCCATACCATTATCCAGCCCGGCGGACGAAAATGTGCCTGCGGACAACTCGGATGCCTCGAGGCCATCGCCTCCGCCAGCAACACCGCCGCCCGCGCCAAGGAAGCTCTGGCCGAAGGACGCCCGTCAAAAATGCAGGACTTTCTCAAAACCAACCCCGACCTGACCTGCAAGGACCTCTTCGACTTTGCCATAGCAGGCGATGAACTGGCCCTGGAAATCGTGGACGGCACCGCCCGCGCCCTGGCACAGATATGCGTCAATATGCTCCATATCACCGAACCACAAATGGTTGTGCTCACCGGCGGCATGATCCTCGCCGGCGACTTCCTGCTCAACCAGGTCAAAAACCATTACCACAAAATGCTCTGGAACCTAAAAACAGAAACCATGCAAATCACCCTCGCCACCCTCGGCAACAACGCCGGCCTCATCGGCGCCGCCGGCCTCGCACTCCACGCCCACCAACAAAACAAACTACCCCCCATCGGTACCTGAGTGTAACGTAGCTCAAACTTCCAGCTTGTAGATTATATCGTTCTCTCTATCCTGACCCTCAGAACACATACTACCCCATTCCAATTCATCACCCGCGCTCACGTAGGGGCGATCCCTCTGTGGTCGCCCTTAAGCATGTTCTCTTCCTCATTCCCGCACGCAACGGTCATACCTTTGAAAAAAGGTATCCAGGATTGAAACATTCATCATCCCCCACCCGCCGGAACATATACCACTCAATACCAACTCATTACCCGCCCTGAAACTTCAAAGTTTACCCCTTTGAAGAAAGGGGCTTTAGCTTGATATTTTCAACCCTGCTCAGCGAAATATAGTCCCAACCGGGTGGCAGCGTCTGTGACGAAGTCACAGGCGATGGGTAAAATAGTCTTCTACCTTATTGAATCCCCAAAGCGCCTGCCAAATTGTCATTCCATCGTATGATTGTCACCCCCGTGTAGGCGGGGGCGGGGGCACGAATCAGGGACACCCCCTGTGGCGCTAAGAGTTCAAGCTTTAGCTTGTTATTCTTTCCCTTGCTCTCCTTAGTCCCGGCCGGACTATATGATAATAGCCCAGCGATTCATCGCTGTGGATACTGTTAACAAAGCACCTGTCCATGTAAATTCCCAATCACTTGAAAGCATCCCAATGGCGAAAAGCACTGATAGTCGGCGGCACATAGAATACTGCCACTATACATAAAAAGAGAAGGCCCTCCTTTACTGAGCCGGATATAAGTAGATAGCTGCTAAAGGCACTCACCAGCACGCTAAGTATACAGATGCCGTAAACCGCGCTTTTTTCACCCCCTCTCAGTGCTTTGCCCAACCGGTAAAAAACCAGAGCGATCGCAAAATAAAGAGCTTCTTCAAACAACGCATTCCCATCACCTCGTGCCAGGTTAAGTAGTGCTAAAACCACGGCTGTTACCATACCTATTGCGTAGAAACCCATGATAATCGAGCCATAAAAGCGAACAACTTTGGGCACTTCCGAACACGTCGCTTGAGCTGGCCCAGTGTCCTGAACCTGAGTATCCTCACCGTTTACTTCCATCGTCGTCTCCTGTCCTGCCAGAAAAAGTTATCAGAGAGAAGAATCACTTAATTTTATTCATTTATCACGCTCTATACAATATTAAACTGTTCGTGCCACTATAACAAATTCCCCTTACTTTTCAATATCTCTTGTACCAATTCCCAACCGGGTGGCAGTCCCGATACACGTCGGGAATGGGTAAAATAGTGTGGCGACCCACGTACTCGCCTAAATCTTTCCTGGCCCCCATAGCCCCTGCCGAAGGATCATCCCCAGCCTGCCGAGGGACCTGCTAAAACGATAATCTCCTAACCTTATTAGCCCTGAAAGGGCGCCAGTACTTAGCCGGGCGGCGCAGGCCCCCGGTAATGATTATATCAATAATGTAAAGCCCCAACGGGGCGAAAGATTCTTTCCCCTGCCCCAGTGAAACAAACTCCCGAACTCGCTGCAGGATTCACACCCTTCTACTTTCTCCCGGTCACCTCTTCTCATGTGTACCCTGCACTCTCAGGGTGGCATGCTTACGCGAAGCTTAAACATGCTCTTATCCTCTTTCACACGCAGAATTGTCATCCTCACGCAAGCGGGGATCCAGGAATTTCCCCGTAATGCTAAGCATTCACATTTCATCGTACAGATAGTTAAAATTTATATTCCTATAGGGCCTATCCGTCCTATAGGTCCCATTCCTTGTCCTGTCCCGGCGTAGCCGAATTCCAACTGGTAAAGCCCGCCTCTGCCGGTTTTGGCGATCACCTCTCCGTGCACGTCCGTGATAGTCCGTGTCCGTCCAACACCGACTCTATCCTGGTCACCATCGCCGCCTATCTCATCAACCAAAAATACTGGTAAGCAGTGGCAACAATTTACTTACTGTCACCAGAATCGGTTTCCCCACTTCACCCACTGCCGAAGCTGCCTCCTTAAGACCTTCAATACTCATCTCATACCATTTTCGCCGCGGCTTGGAACTGACCACTTCCTTACTCAGTGTCTCCACATCCCGCGCCATCGATTCCGCCGTTTCCTCTGGGACTATCTTAGCCGCTTCGTTTATTTCATTGATCAATTTATGCAATAATTCCTTGAGTTCCCCTTGAATAGCAGACTCGGCAACCGTGTTAAAACTGTTTTCAATCTGATCGGCAACCACCACCGGAGCATTTATCGTGTTTCCATTGCCGATATTAATAACCTTTTCCTGTTTCATCTCATCTATCCTTTCTATATTCGTCCCGGAATATATTACGACGTCACTGTCCTTGATATAAACCTTCCCCTCTGAATGATCTCGATCTGTTCGTTTCTTTATATCATGTCTCCTCTCGTAAACATCATAATCCCTTTCCTCTCTCTCACTTTGTTTTTCATCCATGACCTCATCAATCAAACTGCGAATCGTCACTTTCGTATAACTGTTCTCACATTCTATCTGATCAATATGATTCTCAAGCCTTCGTTTCAGTATGTTATACTCGAAAAAATATGGCTGCTTTTCCGTTTTGCATTTCTTACAGTTACAGGGTATCATTTTATTCACCTTCATCTTTTCGTACTGACCGTTTATCCGATCGATCTCTTCGGTGATAATCGTCATGAAATCCCGTTTATTCCTGCCCGCAATCCTTATCTCAATACTTCGCGAATCGTAAGTCTCAATAATTTCCGCCTGCGTCTGTTCCCGATCCAGCACCACCCCCCGCTTCCACACCCAATCATGATTAAGGATATAATGGTTCATCCTCACGATAAACAGCGAAAGAATCCCCTTCGGCATGAAAAAATCATATTCATAACGTAAAAACAAATTATCCCGGCCGTCCCACTCATACTCCGGCCGCGCCGGCTGCAGCCGCTCAGGCGCTATATATTCCCCTGAACCTTCTATCTCGTATGTGACAAAAAATCTTTGCATCAATTTTAATAATTCGTCTTGGATAAGCTGATATTCTTCCTCCCTCCAGATCACCCGGGCGTCTTTCTTATCGAACCTACCGTTATTGAGATTCAATAAATCATCATCCAGAATCTTGTAAACCGCATGCGTCGCCCAGTTCGGCTTCAAAAAAATCGTCTTATTTAATAGCTCATCGTCCTGAAAATGCAAAAATACTCCGATATCATGAAAATATTGGCTCAATACCAAAGCATCCTGAATCCGGGTAATCCCGTTTTCCCCGCAAATATCCAGATAAGCCTGGAGGCCGATTGTATTACGCTTATCATTCTCCAGGGCCTCCCGCACTACTGTCCATTTAGCCGGCACTGGACTGCCGATATGATCCAGCCCGGAAATATGGTATCTCACCGCCTTTTTCAATTTCTCCAGTCGGCTTTTGTCCTTCTCGTTAAAATCCACCTCAATCATATCCACAATATTATCAAATCTATTTTGCATGGCTGTTTTATCGATATGACGTTTCCGTTGATACTTCTCATTCAAAACAATCAACAGCGGACTCTCACCCCCGAACATCTCCACAATATGCAGCCAATAATTAAAGTCCGTATCCTCGTTCCGGCTGTCCGCTACCAGCGCATACAGGGAGCGCCTGGAAAGAAAAAACCGGTGCGTCGCCTTATAAATATCCTGTCCCCCGAAATCCCATAGATTTACCCGGAACCGCCTGCCTTCCAGCCTCTCCGGCTGCTTAAACCCCGGGAAATCCTCCCGCCTCACCGGAAAATAATATTGCCTGACATCGATCCCTTTCGTTGTGTCATCCTCATCCGGCAATTCACAATCAGAATCCTCTATCTTCCACGCCATCGACGTCTTACCCGCTCCCGGCTCCCCCAAAATCAACATTTTCGCTTCAAATAAATAATCCTCTTCCTGCTCCGCCATCTGCTTAAAATAATTCCGCACCGCTTCCCTGCCCTGCTTGACAATCTCCACCGGCGGGCTTTCCAGGGGATTGTCGTAAATATTCAAGCCGCTGAGAAAATAACCATCTTTCCAATGAATATCCCAGTCTCTCTCAAAAAACTCTGCGGACATGTTTGTGATTTGATTATCGCGTAAATCTAACTGCGTCAAATTCGGCAGTTCCTTGAGCACGGAAATATCGGAGAGCTGATTATCGCTTAAATATAACTGCGTCAAATTCGGCAG
>JAFGHE010000278.1 GCA_016930295.1 Sedimentisphaerales bacterium | reverse complement strand
GCGCTGGATAGCTGCTGGGAAATCCTGGCCGACTGTTTTGAGCCGGCCGAGACGGGTATTCGTCGCGCCATCATCGACAAGCACTGGCCGAAAGAAACCGTTGAGACATCGCCGGCTGAGAACGCAACAAGCAACACAGACGCATGATTTAGTGCGGTGCAATCGTGGCTAAGAAGATCAAACAAACTCGCCCGGAATTGAAGCGCTATCGCGATGCGTTGAGTCGCTATCAGCGTTATCTGCCGATGCTCAAGCTCAAGCAGCAGCAGTTGCAGATGTCGATGCGTCAGGTGAACAAGGAGCGTCGCGAGGCGCAGGCGGCGATGGAAGCGGCCCAGGAGCAATTTGAGCCGTATCAGGTTATCATGCACGATATCGGGGGTGTGGATGTGAAGGGTTTAGCGAAGCCGCAGGAGGTGAAGACGAGCACCACGAATATAGCCGGGGTGAATATACCGGTTTTTGAAGAAGCCATATTTGCCCAGTGCAATTACAGTCTGTTTGCCACGGGCGTGTGGGTGGACAGTGCGTTAATGTCGTTGCGTGATTTGAACTCTCGTCGTGAAAAGCTTACGATTCTCGATCGACAGCATGCCCTGTTACAGCGGGAGCTGACCAAGATCAGTCAGCGAGTGAATCTGTTTGAGAAAGTAAAGATTCCGGAAGCTCGGGAAGTTATTCGAGTGATACGGATCAAGCTGGGCGACGAGATGGCGGCGGCGGTCGGTCGTGCGAAGATAGCCAAGGCCAAGATCGCGGAAGCGAGTAGTTGCGATGCTCAGGAGTTACATCCGGAGTCATTGGAGAAAACAGCCTGATGATAGTAAAAATGGATAAAGTATATATCGTGGCTCGGAGTCGGGATAAGGAGCGTCTTCTGGACAAGCTCGGTGATTTGGGGCTGGTGCATCTGGTGCCGGTCGATCCCGGGAAGGCGGTTGCTGATCAACAGACGATGCTGGCGATTGAAAATCTGGAACTGGCTCTGCAGACGCTCTCGGGTTATGACCCGGTCGGAGACAAGGCGGATAAGGCTGTCATGGACGTCTGCCGGGAGGTCATCCGGATACAGCGGGAATCGGCGGAATGTGCCGGCCGTCTCAGCGGTCTGCACCAGCAGGCGGCCCAACTTGAATTATGGGGTGATGTCCGGCTGGACTCGTTTGAAAAGTTATGCGAGGCCGGGATTCATGTGCAGTTTTTTATCGTACCGAACGAGGAAGTCGGCGAGATTCAGGCTGAATGCGTTCAGGTGCTCAGCGGTATTGACGGGAGACGGTCGCTGGTAGCGATTGTGGACCGGAAGGACGAAGCGGATCTTCCGGAAGGTGCGGAATTATTACCGCTGCCCAAGCGGGATCGGCCCAGCCTGAGAGCGGAAGCGGCGGAGATAGACGATAAAATTAAACGGGCGAATGAACACCTGCAAGGGTTGTCCGTTTATGTCAGCGAGATGGAAGAGGAACTGGCGCGGTTACGCCAGCAGGCGAAATTTTCCCGGGCAGCCGGCGGCGGATTCACCAAGGATACTCTTTTTGCGCTTCAGGGCTGGGGTCCTGAGGAAAAATGTGCGAATCTGGACGAGCTTCTCAAGGAGGCTGATATTGAAGCGGCGGTCCGGCGTTTGGAGCCGGATGAGGATGAACTTCCTCCGACGTTGATTAAATATCCTCAGTGGACCATGCCCATCAAGGGTTTATTTGATATACTCAGTACGTTCCCCGGGTATCGGGAGCTGGACCTGTCCTGCTTTTTCATGATTGCCCTGCCGTTATTTGCGGCCATGCTGATCGGGGATGCCGGTTATGGTCTGGTTTTCATGTTGCCGGCGCTTCTGATGTACCGGAAATTAAAAGGGATAGTGGGCGTGGAAAAGATAAACTTACTTATAGTCATTGGCGGGGCTACGCTGATATGGGGTATTCTGACGGCCAATTATTTTGGCATTACGCCGGAATCCATGGCCGGCGCCGGCGGTTACGTACAGAGAGTCAATGGTGTGGATGTTCCCGATTATGGGGCCCTGCGGGCAGGCAGCGGCGTCTGGAGTGCTATCGGTCGGGTCATGATTGCTATCGCCCCGTTATGGCGGGAGTCAGGTGATGCCGCCCGGGAAGTATTGATTAAGATCAGTTTTATTTTTGGTTGCCTGCATCTGGTATTAGCACATTTACGGCAAACGGTTGCATTCTGGCCTAACCAACGTGCCTGGTCTGAAATCGGCTGGTGTACGGTATTGGTATCGATGCTGGGTGTAATATGGATGTTATTTTTTGGCGCCGAGCAGGAGATGCCGGTACCCCCTTCGATAATCTTAGGAGCACTGGTCCTGGGACTGGTACTGGTGATATTATTCAGTGCCCCGAGTCGTAATCCGGCCAAGAGGATAGGCGTTGGTTTTGCCTCTTCGCTGTTGCCTTTTATCGGCACCTTCAGTGATACCATGAGTTATATTCGTTTAATGGCGGTGGGACTGGCCAGTTATTATATAGCCGTGGCCTTTAACTCTCTGGGCGCATCCATGGCTGAGAGTGCGACGTGGTTTGCGGCGGCGCCGGTAATTGTGTTTGGTCATGCCTTGAATATAGCGTTGGCATTAATAGCGATTTTCGCACACGGTGTGCGTTTAAATATGTTGGAATTTTCTAATAATGCAGGAGTGCAATGGGCAGGTTACGCATATGCTCCATTTGCCAAGGGAAAATAATTAGGAGAGACGAGTAATGAACACTGCGATATTTTTGGGACAAATGGGATTAGGATTAGCATTGGGACTGGCAGCGATAGGCAGTTCGCTGGGCATCGGGGCGGCCGGCAGGGCTGCGGCCGGAGCCTGGGCCAAAGAGGCCAAGGCCGGCAAGCCGTTGAATTTTTCGTATATCATTTTGACGGGTATGCCGCTGTCACAGACCATTTATGCGTTCGTATTGATGTTTGTCGGTCTTAAGGCCGGTATTGTCGGGGAAGCGGCCATCACGGCCACGCACGGCGGCACCCTATTCGGCATTGGTCTGGCCGCCGGCTTGTGCGAACTGTTCAGCGCCTGGATGCAGGGTCTGATCGGGGCATCGGCCTGTCGGGCCATGTCCGAAGGTGAAGGCAAGGGTCTGGTGAACATGATTATCGCGATGGGTATCGTGGAGACGGTTGGTCTTTTCGGATTTGTATTCCTGCTGCTGATGATCCCTAAATAGAATTGAATAGCAGACCGCTGAGGTAAGTTATCCGCAGCGGCTAACTATTGATATATACTAAATACCCATGCCCGGGATACCCCCGGCATGGGTATTTTTATTTGCCACAAAAGCCATTATATTTTAGATTTTGTTAAGTATCTTGTGGGGATTGAACTGATTTTTCAGTCGTCCCTCCGGGACAAAGAAAAAGAGGGCGACCACAGAGGGTCGCCCCTACCGGATTGATATTGATTTATTTTTTATCTTTGGTCGGGGTCAGTTTTTTTCCGGTGGTTGGGTTGGCGCCCCAGGGGGTGGTGGTTTCGCCTTTGAGGGTATCGCCTTCGATTTGTCCTTTAAAGGATGTTTCGAACTCGTTGGGACCGAACCGGGTTACGATTTTAAAGGTCAGGACGTTGTCGCTGACGTTGATTTCCTGGACATCAAAGTAACTGTCCATGATCTGGTATCGGGCGGTCAAATCGTTATAGATGATCAGGTTATTGGTGCGCGGGCCTCTATCGGACTCGGTGGTGAGGGCCCAGGTACCGATGGCATTGGCTCCATGGCGATTGCCCTGGACCGGCATTTTTCCCTTCGGGTTTGCCAGTGTGCCGGTCAGTTCGTGGTCTTTGATGACGGCGTCCAGGGTTGATTTGGATTGCTTTTTTTCGGATATACTCGTGAGGGTCAGGGAGAGTTTTCCGTCTTTAAAGTTGACATTTGAGGCTTCATTTTTAGCCATTGAGCTCTCCCAGGCGCCGGTCCAGGAGCCGTCGGGTTTTTGGGCGAGGGTCAGTCCGGCCTCGGTCTCCTGATCGGGGCTTTTGATTTTGAGCTGCCAGGTCCCCAGGGCGGCGGGTTTGGGTTTGATCCGGGATCCGATGGCCGGGATACTGCCTCGTTCACCTGTTTGCTGCCCCACCAGTTTGCCGTCCATAAGCACGGCCTGATAGGTCAATTTCATTTCCTGCTGGAACATCCTGACCGTACGGGTAAGAGAGAGTTTGTCGTTTTCGAATTTCAAGTCGGACACTTCATAGTCACCCCATTTGCCGGTGAGGGCGCCGTTTTCCTGAGCGGAAATCGACAG
>JAFGHE010000277.1 GCA_016930295.1 Sedimentisphaerales bacterium | reverse complement strand
GGTCAATGCGCTGATTTATGAAAAATGCGATGATGACGATGTGTTAAGCTTTTTTATTAATCAGCAGTGCCGGATTTTTAAACCCAAACAGCTCCGATCTGCGAGCCGGCTTAATATAAATTTCAATGTAATGCTGAGCCGGGAAAAATTTATGCACAGAAACAACGTGGAGCGGGCTGTTACGATTGATATATCCAGTGGCGGTTGTTTTATTTATGCCGATAGTAACTGGTGTGGTGTCAAGGAAGTCTGGTTTGTAATCAAGGAAATAGGAGATCATACTCCCATTTTGGGAGAGATAAAACGCTATCAACCCTGGGGCACGAAAATGGGGTATCCCGGCCTGGGTGTACTTTTCACCCAAATTACCGACATGCAAAAGCAACAGTTGTCCAGGTGGCTGGGGGCATAGTGTTTGAGACTTATCGTTATAGCGATAAACTGTCTTTATAACTTAAACCTATAAACTTAGTACCCACTATTGAATTTCAAACTCTGAAAATCCTTTACTTCGGTAAAGGACCGGTTTTTCGTTGGTGCCGGTTACGAGGAAAGCCTCGGTATTTTCGAGGGATTCAATAAGTTTTAAGCCCTCTTTAATCCCCATCACAGATACGGCAGTGGCCAGGGCGTCGGCATCAATCGTATAGGGGGCGATGATGGTTACAGAGGGAATATTCTGGGCCGGGTAAGCGGTACGCGGATCGATAATATGACTGTAGTTCTTGCCATTAATAGTAACATACCGGCGGTAATTGCCGCTCGTGGCGATGGCGCCATCCTGTAAACGAACTCTCCAGCGTGGATGTTGGCTGAGGGGATTTGTGTTATCCGTGGCAAAAGGATCCTGGATACCAACAATCCAGTCCTGGCCGGGTCGGTTTTGGCCAAAACAGGCGATTTCGCCGCCGATATCGACCAGTGCCCCTATGATTCCGGGTCGTCGTAACCGGGCCAGCGCCTGGTCAACGGCATACCCTTTGGCAATGGCATTTAAATTTAGTTCAATCCCCCCCTGGGCAAAAGAGACCGTCAGGTCAGTGTTACTCTCAGAAAGAATCAATTTTTCCGTACCCACATTTTTTTGGGCCTGTTCCAGTTCTTCAGTCCGGGGCAATTGATTTTTTTCAGACGCTTCTTTCCAGATTTTGAGCAAGGGGCTGACCGTGATATCAAAGGCTCCTTCTGTCAATTCATTATAATAACATGCTTTTTTAAGCACATGATAGGTTTCGGGAGATATTTTAACGGGATTTTGATGGGCCTGCCGGTTTACCCGGGATAATTCTGAATCACTACGATAGGTGCTCATAAGCCGATCAACTTCATCGAGAGATGCCTGGGCATCAGCTAACCCCTGGAGCCCTGCTTCTTTATCCGTACATCGGACCTGAATGCGGGCGAACGTCCCCATGAGCGTTATTGTGCCGGTATCCAGAATAAAGACCGATTCCTGAGATTTTTTGTCACAACCTGACTGGCAGACAAGGAGTGCGGAAATAATCAGCAGGAAAATTATAAATCTATAGAATATAAGGTGTTGCATAAATCGCTTTCTGGTTTTTAGTACAATCAGGTTATTTTTTATAACCCATTATAATTGCAAAAAGCAGCGGAAAAAGCGCTTGCCAATTTGTGAATAAATGCTATATTTTAAGGTTTCGTTATCAAAACGGAAGTTTTATATAAGTAAATATTTTAAAATTCAGTCTACTTTGGAGGCCTAAATGGCAAGTTACACGATAGATGACATCAGAAATATTGTATTGGTGGGTCATGCCGGCAGCGGCAAAACCTCTCTGGCCGAAGCGATTTTACATAAAACCGGCCTAACCAACCGGTTAGGCAGTGTTGATGATAAATCGAGCATAATGGACGCCGACGAAGAAGAAAAACAGCGGGGTCATTCAATTGATTCGGCGTTAGCTCATATAAGTTATAAAGGGAAGGAAATTAACCTGATAGATACGCCCGGATATCCTGATTTTTACGGAGCCGCCATCAGTGCCCTGCCGGCCGCGGAGACCGCCGTGCTGGTTATCAGTGCCTCCTCGGGTATCCAGATGAATACTCGTAAGATGTTTCAGGCCGCCCGGCAGCGTGGTATGGCCTGTATTATTGTAATTAATAAGATTGACTCCGGCACGGATGAACTGGAGGGTTTGATTAAAAGTATTCAGGAATCATTTGGTATGGATTGCCGCTGCGCCAATATATGCAGCAGTGATGGAAGTGCTGTTTTTGATTGTATCATTCAGGAAAGCGGCGACGGCGGCTTTATCGACGTGGGTGAGGCACATACCAATCTGGTTGAGACCATTGTTGAGGCGGATGAGGAATTAATGGAGCAATATCTCGGCGGCGAAGAAATTTCCCCGGAGAAACTGGCCCGTACATTTACCGCGGGCATGATCAATCAATCCCTGGTCCCTATTGTTTTTACCAGCGCACGCAATGAAGTTGGTATTGAAGCGCTCTTGAATCTTATTAAGGACTATGCACCAAATCCGGCTAAAGGCGTGCCCTTGAAACTGGTTCAGGGTGAAGGCGAAGAACAAACGGTGACAGAGATACCGCCCGAGCCTTCGGGTAGTCTGCTAGGACTGGTCTGCCGGGTGTCCAGCGATCCCAAAAGTCATATTAAATACGTTACTCTCCGGCTGCAGAGAGGGACCATTAAAAGTGATACCTCTTTACAGGCTACCGGCGGCAAAAAGGGTATGCGCAGCGGCCAGGTCAGTAAACTTCAGGGCGACAAGCTGGACCATATCGACCAGGCCCAGGCCGGCGATATCGTAACCCTGGCCAAACTGGAAGAATTACAGATACGGGATACGGTTTTTGTCGGACAGGACCCCGGCACGATTGAAGTTCCGCGACTGCCGATACCTATGTATTCGCTGGCGATTGAACCAAAGAGTCGAGGCGATGAAGGTAAAATTTCATCGGTGCTGACCGAAGTTTGTGATGCCGACCCGACCTTTAAAGTGGACCGCGATCACCAGACCAATGAAACGGTAGTATCCGGTCTGGGTGAGTTGCATGTACGGGTTATTCTTTCCCGCATGCATGCACGCCGGGGACTGGATGTAATTACCAAGCCGCCCAAGATACCCTATCGGGAAACGATTACCTCTTCAGCCAAGTATGTGGAATACACCCACAAGAAACAGACCGGCGGCGCCGGGCAATTCGCCCGCGTGTTTATCGACATGGAACCCAACGAGCTTGGGGCCGGTTATGAATTCATTGATAAAATTTTCGGGGGGTCCATTGACCAGCCTTTCCGCCCCAGTGTGGATAAGGGCTGCCAGGCTGCTATGGCGCATGGAGTACTGGCGGGCTGCCCGGTGGTTGACATCAAGGTGACCCTGGTCGATGGCAAGACACATCCGGTGGATAGTAAGGATATCGCCTTCCAGATAGCCGGCCGGGAAGTGTTTCGCAAGGCGTTTATGCAGTGCAATCCTACCCTGCTGGAGCCCATCGTGAATATAGAAGTGACCGTACCGGCGGAAAAAGTGGGTGACATCACCGGCGACCTGGCCGGCCGACGCGGACGCGTCCAGGGCCAGGATGTGCTGCCGGGCAATATGATAACCATTAAGGCCCAGGTCCCCCTGGCCGAAATCCAGCAGTACAGCTCCCAGCTAAAAAGTGTAACCGGCGGTCAGGGCAGCTTCACCATGGAATTGAGCCATTACGAACCCATGCCGCCTAACATCCTACAACAAGTGGTTGCCCAGGCCAAAGCACAAAAAGAAAAAGCGGATGAATAGCCTCCAGCCAGGTAAATAAATCCGTGTTTTATAGCTAGAAATAGACAGGGACAGGAAATAACCTGCCCCTGATAATTTTAATACCATGAGATTAACGGTTAGAGTAGTTTTTCCATATCTTTGATAATTTTATCCAGACTTTTCATAAAGTCATTCCAGTCATACTCATCGATTTCGTTACGCACGGATTCGTCGTTTTCCCAGAGATTTTCCAACCAGACTTGAATATCTTCAAGCTGGCTTATCTGCTCATCAAGGGGCAGGTCATCAAAACCTGAAGATATTGCAACCGATGACATGGCCATGGATTCCATCATACTGCCGCCACCCGTCATCAAACCCATCATTATGAGAGAATCCAGTCCGATCGAGTATGAATTTCCATATTCGGTCATCTTGTCACAGGTCATCCAGAGCCAGTCCCCGGCAAATACGATAAAGTCGTCCATATCCACACTGCCATCCGGGCCGGCAGGCGCTTCCGGGATAAAATCAGCCCCATCACACCAGTCCGGACTTTCACAGTCGTCCCGCAGCCAATTAGTCGCTACCATCTCAAAATCGAGTATATCCACAATATCATCATTATTGATATCCGCCGGACTGGTATAGCTGTCCTCACAGACTTCATCGGCGCCCATATCTACCCGATCACCGATGAGACGAAATTCCTTATCCATATCCCGCAGACCGGAATAATCGCTGTCTGGATCTCCCAGGCCAATGCAATCTGAATCACTGCTTAAATGATAATCCCGATTGGGTGCATCTTCAAAATCAGGATCACACGTAATATTACCATCATCGTCAGGATCAGAATAATTACTGCCGGGATCATAATAACAGCAAAAGTTTAAATAACACTGATAAAACTGCTGACCGTTACTATTATTACTCCAGAGAATACTATTAGTCACCATAGGGTCATTGGGTTCATTTTCTTCATTCCAGATAGCGTAACCGGAATTATGGGCTATCGTACAAAAGTTTACGGAGACGCCGTTCGGGTCATCCACGTGTATTCCCTTCGTATTATCATAGATACAGTCATTTCTTATCATCAAATTACCGGCATCATTAACATAAATACCTGTTTCATTATCAAGGATTTCGTTGTGTTCCACGAGTAGATTATCACCATCACAATAGATACCACCCAAATCGCCGTTTTTGATAATAAATCCATCCAAAACAGCGGCTTTTACATTATCCATAACTTTAACCACATAATTGACATTATCACTTTCAATTGTTCCGCTTAAGATGGTTTTGTTGGTCATCCAATTTCTCTCGTGCCTTTGTGTTTCACCATCCTGGCCCCCGCTAAAGCCGCCATAGATCGGCACATGATTAGGCAGATAAAATGCGGCACAAGGGTCAAACGAATCCGAAGGAGTATAGGTTCCATCAGCCACCCAGATTTCATCGCAGGCATACGCCACGCCCAGGGCATCCTGCAGGTCATTAAAGGCGTCTTCCCAGGATGTACCGTCCTCATCACCTTCGGCATCAACATCCACGTAAATAATTTCGCCGCAGCTATTACACAGACATACATCTGTAAAGATATCTTCATGGTTGGAATAATCCCGGTCATCTTTTGGAGATACAATCTCCACCTCATTTTTAAATGTGCCGCCGGGAATAACGTTACTGTTGACCTCAACCGTTACCTGGTAACAGTCAGGCTCATAAATATTTGGATCAATATCCCAGGTGAGAGTGGAACCATCCAGGTTATAATTGCCTGTAGCAGAATCAAAAACCACTTCCGTCGGCAGGTTGTCATACACCGTGATACTGTCAAAATAATTCGGCTCGATATTGGTGTAACCTTCCCATTGATATTCATGACATATCTCATACGTAATCTGCCCGCCACAGGGACTGACACAATTTTCAATATCATCATCTATGGTAATTTTAAAAGGCTTGCCATAGCCTATCTCGCCGGAAACAACAATATCGGCCGGATTACTATCCAGGGAATATACTCTTTTAAGGTTAAGATCAATGTCATAGACTCGTAACTGCCGTACTATTGGCGTTGGGTATGCAAATACCGTGATATACACGAGACCGGTATCATCATCCACAGCCACACCCATGGCACAGGCCTCATTTTCTTGATCGTCAACAATATGAGTCTCTATTGAGTCGCAGGGATCATCAATATTCGTCCGAACCAGATAATGATGACCTTCAGTGTGAGGATAGGAACCTGAAAAAAGATATTTCTCTCCCACAAGGGGAACATGATAGACATCAATTCCCACCGCATTACGGGGGGTACTATCAACTTCAATTTCAAAATAACCTTCATAGGAAAAGTCGTCTGTGGTGTCATACATATAAATCTTGTTTGTATTAACACTAATATATATCAAGCCATTATTATCTAGGGTAATCCCATAAATGAATTTATCACTTGCTATCTCATCCAATAGGATATCATCTCCATATTTTGTCAGAGATTTTGTTGATGAATCCCAGTCATATATTATTATATAACGTGTATCTTTCTTTACAGCATATAATTTATGGTTGTTTTTATCAAAAACCATTCCACCAATTCCAGCACCCGAATTATAATGTTCGATAACTTCCATTGTCAAGCCGTCCAGGATGGAAATTATGGTAGTTCCATCGTAACTTGCAAACAGGGTCACTCCTATGATAAAAATCTACTCCAAAATTAATAAATATTTACGTTAACTCTCTACTAATACAAAGTTTGGGAAATCTTCAAACACCC
>JAFGHE010000276.1 GCA_016930295.1 Sedimentisphaerales bacterium | reverse complement strand
GTCACAATCCGGCTCATTTGACGTCGTACACTCAAATAATCTCCGCTGGTAAACGCCTGACGGGCCTGCTGTAATAGAATCTCCGCCTGACTGGATGGCTGCTCTTGAACAGGCCGTGGGGCGGCGCTAACGACCGGGGCGATTTCAGCTTCAGGCTTTTCCTGAGCTAACGGACGGGACGGCGCTGCCATGGCCAAAGAAACCTCCGGCTCTCCCCTGGATTGTTGGGACGACCGGGGTACAGTTATGACCGGATCCTGAGCCGCTGTCTCCATCGACGCCGTCAGATCCGGACTCTCGTTTGAATGAACCGACGGGATAATCTTCCAGATCGCCGCGAAAATCACCAGCAGAAATGTCGCCAATAAAAAAAATCGTCGTCCCTGATAGTTACTCTTCTTTTGGTAATAACTTTGGTTAGCCATCCATAGCTCCTGTTCGATGATACGGATTTCCTGTTGTTGTTAATTCACGTGTGATATTATAAATCTAATCCTTTTAACAAATTATTGCAACCGAATTTATCGTGCTCGTTTAATTTTTCTCCCGGCGTTATCAAATCTCCTGATACAACGGTCCGTGACCAGCATATCAATCGGCACATCATTGTCCGTCACCGGCATCGATTCAACCACCTGCTCCTCAATCGTCAGCCCGCATACCCGGCCTTTAAACCCATCGTGGGCAAGAAACCGATCGTAAAATCCGCCCCCGCGACCCAGCCGATTACCCTGATGATCAAATCCCACGCCTGGTGCTACAATAAAATCAATCTCATCGATGGGCATTGGCTCACCCTTGGCAGGATAACGCAATCCATGACGATCATGGGACATATCACAATCAAGACTATGAATCTTCACCGGGAAAAGATGACGGTTGTCCCAGTCAATACAGGGCACCAGCACCGTCTTATCCTGCTGGAACGCATGCAAAATTACATGGGAAGTATCCACCTCATGCGGCAGCGATAAAAATAGCATCACCACCGAAGCCTGCTTAAATTCCTCGGTATTACAGAGTCTATCGCAGGCCGACTGGCTCTTCTTCTCCAAATCCTCAGGCGGGATCTTTTCCATCCGCTTGAGAATCTGCTTTCTTAATTCTTTCTTTAACATCTTTATTTATAAATACTTAAAAACATTATCGCCTGTGGGGCACATCGAAACATCCTACGCTATACCACCCAATTTGTCAACCCCCAATGGTGCTCAAAGTTTACCCCTTAAAAGAAAAGGGCTTCCTGCTTGAGATTATTCCCAGTACGCCCCCATAAAATGGGTGGCATGCTCTCACTAATCCCAAATCGAAAATCTATTATCACTTACGCCCTTTTTTTTCCTTTTGACAATACTCCTTCAACTTCTCCAGATACGCTGCCATCTGCTTTTCCATACCCCGGTCACTGGGCTGATAATACTGCCTGGCAAACTCCGCAGGTATATATTCCTGTGGCACAAACCCTTGCGCAAAATTATGCGGATATTGATACCCCGTCCCCCGCCCCAGTTTTTTCGCGCTGGCATAATGATCATCTTTCAAATGGTCCGGCACCGGTGCGGTCCGTCCTTCACGCACATCTTTCGACGCCTGCCAGACCGCCGCCGCACTGCGATTACTTTTCGGAGCACACGCCACGTAAATCGCCGCCTGGGCCAACGGTAACTGTGCCTCTGGGAGGCCCACAAACTCGCTGATCTGCACCGCCGCCGCTGCCAGTACTGTCGCCATGGGGTCGGCATTACCCACATCCTCAGCCGCACAAATCGCGATCCGGCGCGCTATAAACCGCGGATCTTCACCGCCAACTATCAGCCGGGCCAGCCAGTAAACTGTGGCATCCGGGTCAGAACCGCGCATACTCTTCTGCAGCGCACTGGCCAGATCATAATGATTATCGCCAGAGGCATCCGAGACCAGCGCCTTCTGCTGGATCGACTCAACCGCTAACTCCTTATCAAACAACAACTCCTTCATATCACTTGCCTTATCACTTTTTCCATCCCCCTGCTCCTTGCGCATCTGGCTGAGCACCCCCACCTCCAGCGCCGTAATCGCGCGCCGCGCATCCCCGTCACTCATAATCGCAATATAATCCAGCGCTTCTTCCGTAATCTTCACCTTAAACCGGCCCAGCCCGCGCTCGCCGTCTTCAAGGACCGACTGCATGATTTTTATAATGTCCTTCTTCCCCAATGGCTTGAACTCAAATATCGTACTGCGTGATACCAGTGCCGAATTGACCGAAAAATACGGATTCTCCGTAGTCGCCCCGATCAGGATAACCACCCCGTTTTCCACATCATCCAAAAGCACATCCTGCTGATTACGCGTGAACCGATGTATCTCATCCAGAAACAACACCGTGCGCTGCCCCTCAGCCGCCAGCCGATCCTGAGCCGCCTTAATGATCTTACGGATTTCATTGACCCCGATAGACGCCGCATGGGTCGGCACAAACACCGCCGACGTCTGATTGGCAATCACATACGCCAGCGTGGTCTTGCCCGTGCCCGGCGGACCATAAAATATCAGACTCGTCAGCCGATCCGCCTCCAGCATCCGCCACAACAGCATCCCCTCCCCAATAAACTCCTCCTGCCCCACAAACTCAACCAACCTGCGCGGCCGCATCCGAACCGCCAGCGGCGCCGCCAACGCCCGATGCTTACTTTCCATAGGTTCAAACAAGTCCATTACCATTACCTGATAAAATTAAAAATTCGACCCCACCATACCAAAAACACCACCGAACAACAACCATAAACCCTTCCCACTCCGTCCGAGGGGTGGCAGCGTTTGTTCGCCGAAGGCGGACAAGCGATGGGTAAAACAACTCTTTACCTTTATAAGCCCTGAAGGGGCGTCAGTGTTTAGCCGGGGGCGTAAGCCCAATGGCACTAAATGAAAACATGTTTATTCTTTTTACACAAGTCCAATTTAGACGGCATGGCAACTTTGCCATGCCCCTTATTACGCGGAGATGCGTCAAAACGACGAGGATATCTTCGCCCAGGACGAACCCGAATGACCTGTCCTGCGATGGCCTCCAGCAAATGACGATACAGACAGGGCAAATCCTGGGTACGCGCCATTGCCATGCTCATAATGCTGGCCATAATCAGTTGCTTGCTGGTCCGGAATTGCAACTCTACGGGCCGACGTTGCTCACCCGCCGCTTCGGCCATGATCCATCGGATTACATTATTCAAAGTCAATTGTACCAGGACTTCTTTAATAATACCGGAGGCGGTATGAGAACGAAGATTGTTGATTTGAAGCGTATGCTTCCATTCTCGGTATATGGTCTCGTGACGCCAACGTTCGTGATAAAGAGTGACGATCTCATCATAGGAATAGGTTTCCGTGTCCAACAGCGAGGTCATCAGCCAAGACGGACGAAACCCGGACATCTGATAGTGAAGCACTCTCACCTTAAAGGTAACCGGCAGATACGGCAGTGCCGAATGCAGCGTGGCCCAAAACGAGGCCACCGCTCCTGCCATAGCACCATCTCCCAAAGCGACCGTGGCCATCAGCCAGAAAACGACTTCTGGAACAAGGACGGTCGAACTGCGTGGATGGACGGGAAGAATCGATTGAAAAATATCCGGTCTGAGAATATTTCGCAGAGGCGTCAATCCATGGGTTCGAAGAATTTTTGTAGCATACTGCCGCAATTTTCCGATATCCTTAGTAATCATAAAGAATCCTCCATAAATGCTATGTTCTGTTTTGTTCATCAGAATCATCGGCATTGGGAGGATTATTTTTTAAATACGTTTCATTTAGTGCCATTGGGCAAGTGCCCCCGGCTACCAACTGGCGCCCCTTCGGGGCTAGAAACGAAAGATAACTATTATTTAGTAGTGCTCACGCTCGCGGCTACTCACTGGCGCACCCTTCGACTTTGCTCTCTTCGAGCCTGAGTCTCAAAGCCAAAGGGAGAGCAGGGTCTTCGGGGCTAAAAATTAAAGATAACTGAAGTGAAAGCTTGTGATAGGCAGGATTATTTTAATATAGCCGGAACGGCTTGTTTTGGTTATAGAATGAAAGTTGTTGGCGGATCTGGGAGGCGATGTCTTCAAGGCCCTTTTGGTCGGCAAGCTCAGCCGCCCTCCGGGCATAGGTTATAGCCTGTTCCATCCGGCCGGTTCTGGCGCAGATCGCGGCCAGGGTGCCCAGCAGGACGTGATTTTGCCGGTAATTCGGCGAGGCCAGGATTGTCTGTTCCAGGATTGCCAGTTCTGTGCCGATCAAATCATTATCGTTCGGGCCGACAGCCAGGAGCCAGGCCAGAGCGTTAACTGCCGCCATATTATCCGGTTGTAGCCGGACCGCGTTACGGTAATACTCGACAGACCGGCTTAATCTTCCTGAATGCTGTAAAAGCATGCCCAGCGTCAGATGAGCTTCCGGCAGGTTGGGAGCAAAGAGAATCGCGCTTTCGGCCCTCGCGATGGCTTCCGGGATGCGGTCCTGTCTGAATAATTGACAGGCCTGGGCCACGGCCTCTCTTTTGGCATAGAAATTCAATATAGGAGGTCCTTTCGGATCTAAGGCTGCGGCTTGTTGGGACAAGGCAAACGCTTCTTCATACCGGTACTCGTTTAATAATATTAAGGCTTTTTGCCCTAGTTGTTCGGCCTTTATTCTGTTTGAGATATTATGTTTTACATTTTCAAGTTCCCGGTCTCCGGCGTTGTCACTGATGATAAATGACAGATCCACCGGTGCGGCCTCTCTGAGATGGGCGGCAATAGTATATTGTTGTTTTTGATTATAAAGGTATTTGGGAGCATTAAATTCAATTAAGGCATTATCATCGGTATGCAGGTGTGAACCGGCCAGATATTCATGCAGAATATCCCCGTTCATCACCAGTCGTCCTAACAAATTCTCAATCGTATCGATATTAACCATTTCCAGGTCTTTCAAGACGGCTTTTTCCTGAAAGCGATCCGATATGCGATGAAGATCAATCTGAATCGGATTCGCTGACCCGATAATCATGAAGTCGATCATAGGGAGTGATTCGAACACCATGGTTTCCGGGAACACCTGGGAAAAGGTATAAAGGACGCTTTTAAACAGGTCCTCCGAAATGGCATACGATTGCAGCCAGATACAAACGATCCCGTCAGGATGCAATGCCTGCCGGCACAGTTGAAAATATTCCCGGGTAAACAGATCTCCAATCCCTGCGATCCACGGGTTCGAGGGCTCGGAGATAATTACGTCATATTTCCGATCCGTCAGGGCCAGATGATTTCGGCCGTCATTAATAATCAGGTTCACACTCTCCTGGTCCAGCACATGATGATTGACCCTGGTGAAGAACTCGCTGGCCTGCACCATTTCGGGCGATATTTCCACGCAGTCCAGTATGGCGCCCGGGTGGAGCGAAGCCGAATAGAGCGTCATGCCCGAAGCCAGACCGACCACCAGTACATGTTGGGGATCGGGATGTAAGAGCATCGGTATATGGGCCAACAAGACCTGCGTTAGAACATCCTGGACCGTAGAGGCATCCGGTTTCCCGTTAACATATAATATCCGTTCCCCGTCCTGCAGCTCTTTTACCGTGACAGTGGTACTGACCCCTTCTTTATGGAAGAGGATCTGGTTTTCCTTCATACGTTGTTTGACCAGCGAATCGGGTTCGTCATTTGACAGACGGAATCGCTCGGGTATATGATAGGCCCCGGAGCTCATCACGGCATTGTCCCAGGCCGGCATGGCCATAATCGCCGCTGTCATGGAGATAATAAACAGACTACTGAACAGAGTTTTTTTGTGGTTATTGACTTCGGACATCAGGAAGAAGGTAATGCCTATTAAGATATTGATACCCACCGCGGCAAGTATCGTGTTACGCACGCCCAGAGTCGGAATGAGTATAAATCCGGCCGCGAACGTTCCGAGGATGGCGCCCAGGGTATTGGCGGCATAGATATTACCTACCGAGCGTTCGAACCGGTCCGTTATTAAGGCATACGTCCGGCAGGCCAGCGGAAAGGCGGCTCCCATCAGGATAGTGGGCATCAATACCATGAAAAACATCACTACAAATTTTGCCAGATGCAGGAGGAGAAATGAATTGGAATAGAATATGGTCAGTCTAACGATTATCAATGGCAGATATCCGCATATCGGCACGGTTATCAGGGCTGAACTGCCAATAAGGGCCACCAGAATCCCCAGGGTCAATAAAGGTCTTTTTACTTTATGTTCATATCGGCTGTATAATGAACTGCCCCGGGCAATGCCCAGCAAGAAGGCGGTGAGTACCAGGCTGAAAGAATACACGGACGAACCCATTGTCAGGCTGATAGCCCGGGTCCAGGCTATTTCGTAAGTCAGGGCCGTCATGCCCGCCAGAGCGTATCCTGCCAGCAAAATAGCCGGGGCGGCCTTATGATATTCAAAAGAAGTTGGTGTACCTGGATCGCAAACAGCGATGTCCGGTACGGTGGTTGGCTTATCAGGTTCGGCCTGCCTGGAACTTCGGGACAGCGTATACGCTATGGCCCCTACCGTAATATTTATCACGCAGGCCAGGTGTAACGTATGGTGTGTGCCCAGCAGGGGCATCAGAATAAAACCGGCGGAAAAGGCGCCCAGTACCCCTCCAAAGGTATTGACCGCATATAATCGTCCTACAGAGGCGCCGGCGGCTCTGAGGTTTTTGGTCAGGAACCGGCACAGAATCGGCAGGGTGGCACCCATCATAACCGTCGGGAAAAGCAACAGGGCCAGGCAGAACATAAATTTTACCAGGCTGAATACATAGAAGGAGGCATTAAGATTCTGGTAGATGAATTTATAAACCGGTTCCAGTAAGGCCAGCAGCCACGGTAATGACAAACAATAGATACCGATACTCAGTTCGAGAAGACCATACATTCTGAAATAGTCTCGGCGTCGCGCTGCCAGCCATCCTCCGATAAGTCCCCCCAGCGCCAGACCACCCATAAAAGCGCATACGACGGTTGTGGTCGAGAATACCGTATTACCCATTATCAACCGGAGCATGCGGGAGAGAACATTTTCGATGACCAGTCCCGACATGCCCGAGAGAAAGAAAAAGATGAAAACCATTCGGACAATACCCGGTTTGATAGAATTATCCAGCCACCCCGATTGTTTTATATGGGGCTTTTTCATGATGGTAAATAACTCAAATTGACTGATTTCATCAAACGGCACATTATTCCACTGTAACGCTCTTGGCCAGGTTACGTGGTTTATCCACGTCGTGGCCGCGGATGACGGCGGCGTGGTAGGCGAGCAGTTGCAGCGGGATAACTGTCAGCATGGGTTGAAGTTCGTCCAGGGTATGGGGCACATAAAATACATGGTCGGCATATTTTTTGATTCCATCGTCCCCTTCGGTTGCCACGGCGATAATGATACCGCCGCGGGCCTTAACTTCTTCCATATTACCTACTACCTTTTCATACTGGGCACAGCGCGGCGCCACAAAGACCACGGGCATCTCCGGGGTAATTAATGCAATGGGTCCGTGTTTCATCTCGGCCGCGGGCAGCCCTTCGGCATGAATATAGGAGATTTCCTTTAATTTTAGCGCCCCTTCCAGGGCTACCGGAAACTGATACCCCCGGCCCAGGAACAGCCAGTTTTCGCGGTTACTGTACTGGTGGGCCGCTTCGCGGATCGTATCACTTTGTTTGAGTATGGTTTTTATCTTTCCGGGTATCTCTACCATTGCTTTGATATAGTCATTTAACCGATGCTGGGACATGTGTCGTCGGCGTGCGACATAGAGCGCCATCATGGTCAGGACCGCCAGTTGGCCGGTAAAGGCCTTGGTGGAGGCCACGCCGATTTCCGGTCCCACATGCAGATATATACCACAATCTGTTTCTCGTGCGATGGTGGAACCTACGGAGTTGACGATTCCCAGGCACATAGCGCCTCGATGTTTAGCCTCGCGCAGGGCTGCCAGAGTATCAATGGTTTCCCCTGACTGGCTGATTACAATATGAATGGTTCCATCTTCAATGATGGGATTACGATAACGAAACTCTGAGGCGTAATCCACTTCCGTGGGTATGCCCGCCAGTTCCTCGAAGATATACTCACCCACCAGCCCTGCATGCCAGGCGGTCCCGCAGGCGGTGATTAATATCCGCCGGGCCCGAACCAGCTGGCGGCTCATATCAGCGATACCACCTAACTGTATTCTGCCTTCGGTCAAATCAAGACGTCCGCTAATACAGGCTTCCAGAGTCTGGGGCTGTTCGAATATCTCTTTGGCCATGTAATGCTCGAATCCGGCCAGTTCAATCTCATCCAATGAATATTCGATCTGTTCGATTCTGGCAGCCACCGGCACATTTTCAATAGTGGAGGTATGATACCCATCCCGGGTGATTACTGCCATTTCGTTGTCACCCAGATAAATAGCTTGTGTTGTATGTTTAACAATAGCAGCCGCATCGGAAGCCACGATAAATTCCTCGTCCCCGACTCCCAAAATAATGGGACTTCCTCTGCGTGCTGTAATCAAGGTATCCGGCACGTCACGGCAGATAACCGTGATGCCATAGGTACCCACCAGTTCCCGCAGGGCCAGTCGTGTGGCGGTTTCCAGTTTACCTGCCGGGGACATATCCGTACCTGATTCTTTTAAATGGTTTTCATCATGATAAAATACGCTGATCAAATTAGCGATTATTTCCGAATCCGTTTCGCTGCTAAAGGTGCACCCTTTACTGATCAACCACTTTTTTAAGGTTAAATAGTTTTCAATAATACCGTTATGCACGATGGCGATTTTTCCGGTATAGTCCACATGTGGGTGAGCATTCTCGTTCGAGGGTTTGCCGTGAGTAGCCCAGCGTGTGTGGGCGATGCCAAGGGTGCCGTTGAGTTGTTTGTCCGTGAGTATTTCTTCCAGGCCGCTGATCCGGCCAACAGACCGATAAACCACAAGCCCGCTTTCTTCGATGGTGGCTATCCCGGCAGAGTCATAACCCCTGTATTCCAAACGTTTTAAGCCTTCTATTAATATAGAATCGGCCTGCTGGTGGCCCAGATAGGCAACTATACCACACATAAATTATTCTCCTGAAAGACGTTATGATGAAATTAGAATCGTTTATGAAACATATAAATACTATAACAGGTTATAAAAACTACAATCTATAGTTCTATTATCGACGAGTCGCTTTGTTTCATCAAGGACTATTATTATCAATCTAGGTCTCATAAACGTGATGAGTTACTATGGAGGG
>JAFGHE010000275.1 GCA_016930295.1 Sedimentisphaerales bacterium | reverse complement strand
GGTCAATGGCCCCGCCGTTTTCGGTAAAGGTCACGCCGTCCCCGTTGACGTTGGAGATGGTGGGCGCGTCGTTGACGGCGTTGACGTCAATAGTCATGGTATTATAAGTAAGTTGAGTTACGGTGATATTATCGAAGAAGACTTCTACATCTTCGTCGGCAGCGGTCGCGTCATTGTTATAAGCTCCTACTGTCAGGGTATGATTACCAGAAGATAACAAGATAGTAGTTTCATAATATTGCCAACCAGTATCATCGTCGCCGCCGCCGTTGCCGTCACCATCCACGTGGATCAGCGAGTCATTGGTATCATCACCATACCGGGTTCCATCGATATCCAGGATAGTTTCACCATATTCATTGGCTTCGTAGCCTTCGCCCATAATCATACGATAGCGAAGCGAAACCGTGACATATGAATCCAGGGCCAGGTTGAAGGTATCGGACCAGCCGCCTGAGGCCGGATTGAAGATGTCGCCGGGTCCCAGGTAAACCCGAAGTCCGCCGCCGGCAAAACCACCGGCTGCTTCGTAGGTCCCGGTCGCTTTGCCGGGATTGGCGGTGCCGAAGCTGTCGTCGGTATAGGTGAAGCCTTCCTCATCGGCGTCAAAGGTGGAGTTAATTTTGACGGTGGTAGAAGCCGTGGTACTGTATTCGTAACCATCAGAGACCCTGAACTCGAAGGTGTCATAATCATTACCGTTTGCGTCTGAGACCGGCACAAATTTCAGGTTGCCGGCGTCGATATCGGCCTTGGTAATCTGCTGGCCCTGGGTGACGGGCACGCCGCTGAGTTCCAGACTTCCGACGGTTTCCAGCGTCATGATCTGGACATGGTCCATGGGATCGGCGTCGGCGTCGTTATAGTTGAAGTCTGCGGCGGTAAAGGTATAGGTGATATCCTCATTGGTAGTAACTTCTTTGTCCGCGGCGGTGGGTACCGTGTTGGCACTAACGGTTACACTGACGGTGGCGCTGTCGGTGTTACTGGTAGCAGTACCGGTCGTGTGCCAGCTTGTGACTTGAGCTGCCGTGAGGGGCGTATTAAAGATTTGCAGGGTATCCAGGTCACCGCCGAAGTATTGGGTAGCCCACAGGTCTTCACGTGCTCCCAAATAGAGGTTCGTTCCAGGATTAAAGGCATCGCCGCCCCGGGGATCGCTGTTAGACGGATTACCATCTATATATACATTTGATCCAACTCCGGCTTCTACAGTTAGGGTATAAGTATGCCACTGTCCGTCACCTACCAGAGCGTTGATGTCAACGTCAAGGCAGGACGTATCCGTGGCGTCATTAGAGTCCTGAAAGGCGGTGCGGATAATGCCCGGGATGGGTGAGGTGGCCTCGCCTATGTAAACATTGATACTACTCGGATCAAAAAGCGCGCCGTGACTGTAGAGTATCTGATAGTTGTTTCCGGTGATATCAGGAATTTTAAAGCGGAAAGAGATAGTGAATTCGTTGTTATAAGTAAAATCCGGGATAAGAACATAATCTGTGGTTTCGTTAAACCTCAGGGCATTGCCGTAATGGCCGCTGATGGTAGTGGTGCCGTTGAGCGACCCGTCATTGGACCCAAAGCTGTCGTCGGCGTCTCCACCCAGGGCATAATAATGACTTGTCCCGTCACTGCCGTCAGTAGCGATATAATCGAAGCTGTCGGCGCCAGTAAAGGCGGGATCCGGCGTGTAGGTTACTGTTCCGTCACCGTTGTTCACCACGGTGCCATCAGACGGTACTGTGAGATCCACTACGGTGAGCGGATCAGACTCAGGATCGGTATCGTTATCGAGTACGTCGATATCAGCAGGTATTTCTGTCTTAGCCGTGGCATTATCGTCCACGATCGTTACTGCTAGAGTTCCGGTATACATTTCCAGTTTGGCCGTATCGAAGACGGAGGTTAAACCTACCTTGAGTTCAGGTTCAGCGCCCACCGATGCGACTTCCAGATCCCAGTTGCCGCCGGCACCGGTGAGGTCGTTGGAGGCAAAGACATCCGCGGTCGTAATCCGGCTCAATTCATTCAGCAGAGCCCGGCCTTCATCAGAGCCTGCCACATTACAGCCGAAGATGTAGATATTGCCATCTGGTGCCATGGCCTGGGTTAGTGATTCCCAGTGGGGCAGTTGACCGGGAATATTTTCCAGCGAAACTGTGTCTGAGCCTAAATTAAATTCACCCTCCCGGCCGTGGCTCAGGATGGTCAGGCTGTTGATGGGTTTTTGCTCAATAATGGCCTGGGCCGTGGTTTGCTGAAGGATGTCGCCGAGCGAATCATAGGTACTATTGAATTCCTGGACTGTTGCCCCGTCGTCGAGGGCGTTCATTAAGGTGTGATAATCGGGAAGTGAGGAGTCGATAAGAGTGACATCCAGCGGCAGGTCGATGGCGAGTACATCCCAGGCCCCGGTAAGTAAAACTCGCTGGCCCAATGCTTCACAATTGAGCCGGCCTTCATAGGCGCGTAAAACGTCTGTCTCGGTTTGCGATACCCCTGAAGAACCGCCGGGCCGCTTAAGGTTCTTTAGTAATTTTCTTAAAGACAAACGCTTCATTTTTATAAATTTATGTTCTTTTATTTACGCTTTATTGAGCTTATGGGACTTGGATTTTAGTCCGGCCGATAACTGGATTAATCGTTATAATCAGATCAGCCACTACAATATATAAAGTCATTAAAACTGGAAGTGCCTGACCCATAACTCAAGCATAAATTTTTTGCTGTGCAAAGCCGTTAAAAGCCTTTCATAGGCACTCCTTTCCGGCGATTTCCGCCTGTAAAGGGTGTAACGTAATAGCCTTGAAAGAGTGAAAGATTTCCAGGCAAATCCAGTCCAATAATGTTCAATAATTCCTATAGTTTCGCTGGAATTCTCATCGACCTTAGCAGGTGCCTCCATTAGTCACTATAAGATATAAAAACCCTTCCGACAAATAGATTTAGCGGAATAAATTCATTTAAAAAACAGAAAATTTCAATAGCATAGATTTCCTGTGAACCTGGGTAAATTGTAGGAGATAACACACTTGAATCAGCAGGAAATTTCACAGGTGTTTTTAATATGATTTTCAGACCATGAAAACCAATAAATATCTTTACAAATACCTGAAAATATGCTAAGATATGCACTCGATTAGTAAAAAAGGATAACAGAAAAGAAAAGAGAATTTTTCGGTCAAAACTGGAGAAAAGGGTTTGAGTTATTTCCTGCCTGAAATAATTATATAAGGGGTTTTGTTGGTGGGGGGTGTTTGTATGCGGATTCCCTTTAACTACCTTCCCTGAATAAACGTAAAGGAGAAATATCGTGAGGAGTCGGTTATTTCTAATGGTATTCATTCTATCAATTATGCTGGTTATAACGGCTGAAGGCGCTTCCTATTCAGGTTATCAGGTTCAGTCCGGGCGCGTCGAAGTGACGGGAACATCAACAGACATTTCGATAGATCCTGTTTCCGATATGAGCCGGGCCTTTGTCATGTTCAGTTACGGAACCGGGTATGCCAATATAAGTACGAATGCCAATGTTGTCATGGCACGCGGCTATCTGCAGGCTGCCGATAATGTGCGCATCGAACGGACCAGTTCATCAAACAGTACCTGGATCAGTTACCAGGTAATCGAATGTCTCGACCAGGAGTTTATCGTGTATCGGGGCAGTGATTCGATGACCACTTCAGAGACATCAAAAACGTTAAGCATCGGTGGGACGGTGAATCCGGCCAACTGCCTGGCTTTAGTCACGGCTGATAGTAATAGTTCATCACGGTACTATTACCACCAAGCCATGCTGACCGCGGATGTGACCAGTTCCACTCAGGTTACTATCGAACGTAATGCCGGTGCCAGTGTCGCTCCCAATTTCAATTGGGTGGTGGTTGAATTTGACATAAATAAGATTGCGGACATCCAGCATGGTTCCGCCCGAGTAAGTAGTGTAACATACTCATCTCCCGCAACCGTTTCAATCAATACGGTTGATTTGAATACATCCATCCTGATTTTTCAGGCGCGGCCTGACACAAATGGTCTGGTACGAACAGCCTGGGCGGGAAATTTTGACTCCTCTTCCCAAATAAAATTTTATCAGCATACCGCAACCAGCGCCGCGGATATCGAATGGTATGTTGTTGACTTTGGCGGAGGTGTGGCCCAGCGCGGGATAATCAATAATTCGTCAAGTAATACCTGGCTTATTGCTGATGCATCACTGTCGTCGGTTGATACCAGCCGCGCCATGAATTCTCATAGTATGACTTGTTACGGTACATCCACCTATTATCCGCGGGCGATGTCAACCGCTGAATTTACCAGCAGTACAAATTTGAGAATTGAAAGAAAAAGAAGCGGTGCCGGGAGCTATATCGAATGGCAGGTATTGGAGCTTCCCTTTACTGAATCCTATATTATTTCCGGTAATGCCGGCATCGCGGGCGTGGCCATGAGCGGCCTGCCGGGCAATCCGGTCAGCGCCGGTGATGGAACGTACAGTGCCACGGTGGATCACGGCTGGAGTGGAACCGTGATCCCGACCTTAACGGGCTACACGTTTACGCCGTCCGAGCGTCCATATACGGATGTGCAGTCGGATCAGTTGAACCAGGATTATACGCCG
>JAFGHE010000274.1 GCA_016930295.1 Sedimentisphaerales bacterium | reverse complement strand
GGCGGGATTCGAACCCGCGGTACAGACAAGCCATACACAGCCTTTCCAAGGCTGCTCCTTAAGCCACTCGGACACCTCTCCATAAGTATATATTTTATAATGCCTTATATAAATCGGGCATTTCGGTCTGTCAGTTTATCCTGAAAACCATCTTTTATCAAGATAAATATATTGTCATATCAAATCTATAAACATTGACAAACGGTTAAAATAATAAAATAATCTCTGGAAAGGAAATTCAAATTTTAACCGTGAAGGAGTATTGGCCCTATGCAACGCAGGCATTTGTTACTATTTTCAGTTGGTCTCATGTTCGTAGTTTCATGGCTGGTAGGCTGTTCTGAGCCGATCAGCCATGATTTGCCGGCAGTTAAGAATGTGATATTGTTTATCGGCGACGGCATGGGCTTTGAGCAGGTTAAGGCGGCGGGGATGTTTGCGCACGGGCGCGCGGGGACATTGGCTTTTGAGGCTTTTCCCTATCGGGCTCAGATGACAACTTTTTCGGCTGATAATGCAATTACGGACTCGTCGGCATCCGGCACGGCCATGGCGACCGGTCATAAGGTCAATAATGGAGTTGTCGGTATGGCAATCCCGGGTGATAAGCGGGAATTACCCACGCTGGTCGAGATCTGTAAGGAGGCAGGTAAAAGTACTGCTCTGGTTACAACTACTTATATCACCCACGCCACGCCCGCTACTTTTGGCGCTCATGAGGAATCCCGCAAAAACTATGAAGAAATCGCTGAAGATTATCTTCTTCGTTCCCGGCCGGATGTACTCTTTGGAAGTGCCAAGTATATATCACCCGAAGCCGCGAAAAAGGCGGGTTATTTCGTAGTAATAAACAGGAAAGAACTCTTTGAGCTTGACACTGAGAATATCGAAAAAGTATCCGGCCAGTTTGGTGAGGATATTCCTTATGAATATGATGGCGTTGGAGATTTGCCTCATCTTTCGGAAATGACGGAAGTGGCTTTGAAGATGTGTGATAATAATCCCCGTGGATTTTTTATGATGGTGGAAGGCGGCAAAATTGACTGGGCCGGTCATGATAATGATTTGATCCGCAATGTGACTGAGACGGTTGAATTTGACCGAGCCGTACAGAAAGCTCTGGATTGGGCCGGAACTCGTAATGATACCCTGATTGTGGTAACTGCCGACCACGAGACCGGGGGTATGACGGTCTTAAAGAATAACGGGCAGGGTAAAATTCCCACTGTCTGGTGGAGTACTGGTGGACATACGGCCAGGCCGGTGGCGGTTTATGCCACGGGTAACGGGGCGGAAGAGTTTACCGGGCAAATGGATAATACCGGAATTTTTGAGAAGATAATGGCTGCCATGGGATCTGTGGCTTTAACGACAACTCAATAACCATCGAAAGTGTAGACGCCAGCGTCAAAAGTATCGCGAACGGTTGTTTCTGGCCTAAAAACAACGGTTTTAATTGCAAATAACCACTTTTGACGGGGGCATCAATGTAAAATAACATAACGATACTGTGCATAAAAGTGATAAAAAGCGATTAGAAGAGAAACTGGCCACTTTGAGTGATTCGGAACGTCGCCGGCTTTACCGCCTGGCTGCTAAGAAACGCAAGGCGGCCCTGGCGCAACATCGGTCCCGGCCCTCTGATCTGACCCAGCGCTATCGTAATGGAAAGTTCGATGGGTCGGGGGGCCAGAGTATGGAGAAAAGGTCGCATCGGCCGGTAACTCTGGATGAATGGATATTAAAGATCCTGGAAAAGCAGGAATCCGATATTGCCGAGATAACCCCGGAAGAACCCGCCGAATGTCGCAACGGCACGGTCATATCGGTAAAAGCGGCCACCTGCCAGATACTTGACGAGCATCAGATGGTTGATTGTATTTTACGGCCGGAACTGACGGTGGCCCAGCGCAGTGACCTGGCGGTGGGAGACCGGGTCGATTATTCCGAATCTGAGGACGGCACGCATATAATCGAACGTGTTCATCCCCGCCGGTCGGTTCTGTCCCGTCCTGACCCGCATGATCCGCGTATCGAACGCATTATCGCCGCCAATATTGACCTGGCGGTGATTGTGGCGTCGGTCAAGGCTCCGCCGTTTAATAGCAATCTGATTGACCGTTATCTCCTGGCCATCGAGTGCGGAGGTATCACACCTTTCATTTGTATTAATAAATCGGACCTGTTGCCCTCTTCAACTGCTGACGAGGAGAGTATCGCCCAAAAAATTGAACAATACCATAAGCTGGATATCGATGCGGTTTTCTGTTCTGCCCTTACCGGCGAGGGTATCAGCGATCTATTAGGCCGGTTAAGTGGAAAAGTGTGCGTGTTTGTGGGCCACAGCGGTGTGGGTAAAACGTCTCTGTTGAATACCATGAATCCGGATCTGGCCCTTCCCATCGGTTCGATACGTGATAAAAGCCAGAAAGGCCGCCATACCACCGTTACTTCCACTCTTTATGAACTGGACAATGATATCCGCATCATCGACACTCCCGGCATCCGCGGTTTTGGCCTGTGGCGAATGAGCCCGGAAGAACTCCGCTGGTACTTTAGCGAGTTTGACGAGTTTTCCCCCCACTGCAAATTCTCGGACTGTTCCCACATCCACGAACCGCACTGCGCTGTGAAAGAAGCGGTTGAACAAAATAAAATAAATCCCGTGCGTTACCAGAGTTACCAGAGAATCTATGAATCCTTGGAGCATTAGATCGAAGTAATAATTAATTCAAACTGAATACTATGGAAAATAAAGTAGAATCTGAAATCATTTCAAAAGAATCAGATCAAACAAGTCGATTTGCGTGGATAGTTTTTCAGTTTTTTGCCTGGTTGTATGTACTGTCTTTTTCGTTTTACTGATTAAATTGATCTTATTTGGAAAAAGCCGGGAAGAAGTCTTCTCTGAATTTGTAAGCTTAAATATAACTGATAATATTGGTACCCTGACTAGCTTTTTCTGTCTGGCGGCCATTTTACGCAAAGCCTGGGCT
>JAFGHE010000273.1 GCA_016930295.1 Sedimentisphaerales bacterium | reverse complement strand
CACTCTCTTAACACTCTTTATAACCAGCCCTGGCAACCCTGACATTCAGGTTTTTCAAAAATAATTTATTTTTTCATGTCTTTAAATTTAACTGCATCCCTTTTCCTCCGATATGGTGGATGGCAAATGAGAGCCACTTATCGCATTAGAGTATAGTGTGTCACAAGTCCGTAAATGTGATGAGACACTGGAAGGAAAGGAAGTTAAAATGACAGCTTCATCTGACAAATCTCAACTACTCTCAGCTCGTGATCCCCACGATTTATTACGTATTTTTGAAACGGCTGAGGACCTGCCCACCCTCCCGGAAGTAGCCATTCGGTTGCAGGAGGTGGTGGACGACCCACATAGTAGCGCTAAAGACGTTGCTCGTATTATTGAAGACGACCCGGCCATTGCCACAAAGGTCCTGAAAATGGTTAATTCCGTGTTTTATGCTCCGTCACGGGGCGAGGAAATAACCCAATTGCAGCCGGCCATTGCTCGTCTGGGCTTTGTGACTGTCACCAACATCGCACTGAGCACCAGCATATTTCAGGCCTTTAACAAAGCACGAAAACCTGTCTTCGACCGCCGTGAATTCTGGAAACACAGTATTTGCGTCGGCATTGTAACAACCGTTTTACATGATTATTGTATAAATCAGATAGACCAGCGTATTACCCGTGATATGGCCCACCTCAGTGGAATTGTCCATGATATGGGTAAAATATTGTTTGAACGGTACGCCAATACCGAATTCCATCAGGCCCTGGAAAATGCCCAAAAAGCCGATATCCCCGCCATTAAGGAAGAAGCACGATTTATCGGTATGGGCCACGATCAGGCCGGTGCCTGGCTGGCGGAAAAATGGAAACTGGGTCCCGAAATCCAGGCCGTTATCCGCTGGCATCATGAACCTCTATCCTGTCCCGATGAACCACTTCAACCCCTGATTAAACTGGTTCATATGGCTGATTATATATGCCATAACCAGCAAATGGGAGAAAGTGGTAATCCCTCACCCAGTTACGATCAACATGTAAGAGAAGAACTGGGCCTTACTCCTGATAAGATTGGAGAGGTTATGGGTATTGTAGAAATGGAAACAGAAAACTCCGATATACTCCTTTCCTTGGCAGAATAGACATCCTCAAAATCACCACTGGCCGTGGGAGTGGTGATGACGAAGGGGAGAAAAAACTGCCTGGCAGGGGCCATAATTGCCCCTGCCTTTTTTTATCTAACCAATTCATCAGTTACAACAAATATTATATTGTTAAGCAACTATCAATTATTTTCAAGGAAATAAAGACAAATTTACGATATTATTATAGACATTTAGTTTTTGGGAATTACTTGACATTCAAATAATAGTAATGTATAATTTAGTATAAATAGTTAAATTTAAATAAGTAACCATGCTATGAGCCGCATTAAATCACCACAATTGCAAAATTTACTTTTGCAGGCTAAATTTGCTCCAGAAAAAATTAAAATACAACAACTTGATGCCTGCGAAGTATTAGTCCGTATCATCATACCAGGTAAATCTTACCCATTTGAGTTTATCTGCTATCACATAACCGGATATCACCCTAAGCATTCCTCTGAGATGGAAGTAGATAAACTATTATCATATAATGACTTAATATCAGACTTGTCTGCTTATAGTGCCATATTAAGCAAAACTCTACATATCCACTCAGAATCTGTTAATCATAAGTTCCTTACTATAAAAGGCTTAACAAAGAGATTCCGTGTTTCAGCCAAAACCATTCGACGATGGCAGGAAAATGGTTTAATTGGCAGGTTTCTTTTGTTTCCAGATGGTCGGCATCGTCTGGCGTTTAGTGAATCAACAGTTGATTTTTATGTTCAGAAAAATAGGGCTAAAGTTAACAAGGGAATTAAATACAGATTAGTGTCCAATGACCAGAATCAGGCCATCCTGTTACGTCTTTCGCGATGGGCCTCACGCTGCCCCTACCATCGCCAGGAAGCAATACGGCGTACTGCCAAACATTTTAACCGTTCCTATGAAACTATCCGGTCCATATTGATTAAGGCCGAAACAAATGATTATTATAATATCCAATTTAAACGTCGTGCCTATGGCATCAGTCCTAAAGAACGTAAAGAAATATTCCGCCTTTACCAACAGGGCATCCATATCTCTGATCTCATAACCAGGTTCCATAGAAGCAAAACAAATATATATCGTGCAATCAATATAGAACAGGCTCAGCAGGTGCTTGCTCAGGAAATTTCTTATGTTGACTGCCCTCAATTTGCCCAGACAAATTCTGAATCTGATATCCTGACACCTGATGCCAATCTTTTCAATGATGATATGGGCCGACCGGAAGGCAATTCCTTATCTATAGATGTTAAGGATATTCACAATTCTACGTCTACTTATTGTTCAGACATAAAAACTTTCCAACTGCTTAATCCACGACAGGAAATATTTCTTTTCCGTAAATATAATTACCTCAAATACCTGGCTGCCCAAATGCAGAAAAGACTCAATCCATACAACCCTTCGGCACGCGATGTGAGTAAAATAAAATTACGGCTTCGACAGGCACATGAAGTAAAAGATACTCTGATTCGCAGTAATCTTCGTTTAGTTGTCAGTGTGGCCCGGCAACACGCCAATAACGAAATGGAAATGTCCGAACTCATCAGTGATGGAAATTTAATCCTGATTAATGCGATAGAGAAGTTTGACTTTAACAAGGGCAACAAACTATCAACCTATGCCACCTGGGCCCTGATAAAACGATTTGCCACCTTTTATACCAGGCAGACTAAGCACCGTGACCTCATGGCCGGAGATGAGATTCTGGAAACAGTGTCGGATTTGAGAAAAGAAGCAAGTAAAATTCCTGTTCTGGAATCAGCTCGTAAAAATCTGGAGCAGGTAATATGCGAAAATCTGGAGGATAGGGAGCAGTTCATAGTACGGGAGCATTACGGCCTGATCAAACAGACTGAGCTAACCGGACAGAGAAAGGCAAAAAGCCTAAGCCAGATAGCCAAACTTATAGGTCTTAGCAAAGAAAGAGTCCGACAAATTGAACTGAAAGCTCTGCAAAAGCTCAGACACACGCTCTCTCCTGATCAATTCGATTTACTTACCGTGTAATAAGCATCTGTCTGGCCGGGTGATTTCTGTCATTGCCACGGCTGTATTCCAATAAATCAGTGAAAAACTGACCCTCCGGATATCAGATTTGTTGCAGGGTGTATTTTATATCTGATAATCACTGACTTTGCCGCGACCAAAGACAGAGCATCTGTTCCGAAACCTCAACTCTTCCGGCTTGGTTGACACCATGCTTCCCGGCGGCACGGATCGGGTCAGAAACACGCTGCCCCCAATGGTTGCTCCCCTGCCTATGGTTACATTACCCAATATAGTTGCATTAGCATACACAATCACTTCATCTTCCAGTGTGGGATGACGTTTGTGACCCCGGATAATCATTCCATCCGTATCATGAGGAAAACTCACCGCCCCCAGAGTTACCCCCTGATATAATTTACAATTATCGCCGATACTCGTTGTTTCTCCAATGACCACCCCGGTGCCATGGTCGATAAAAAATCCCCTGCCGATTTTCGCGCCAGGATGGATATCGATACCTGTAAGACTATGGGCATGTTCGGTCATAATCCTGGGCAGCAGCGGAATATTCAGATACCATAGTTCGTGTGCCATACGGTAGGTAGTGATAGCAATGGTGGCGGGATAGCTGAATATTACCTCATCCGTATCCTGGGCGGCCGGATCGCCTTTGAATGCCGCAATCATATCCAGTTCCAGCAATTCTCTGACCTTTGGCAATGACTCAAAAAAACGATACACTACACGCAGCGCCCGGGCCTGTAAGGCACGGTCATCATCATCATTATTATTATTACGGCAACTGTAGCACTGATAAACCTGCCGGTATAATCGTTCTCCCAGATAATCCAGTTCGCTAAGAATATGATTATGAATATTCTTGGTAGTGACATCCTGTCGGCCAAAAAAGCCGGGATAAACCAATGCAAACAGGCTCTCAGTTATACTATATATGTCATCTCGTGAAGGCATTAAACGGCTGCTGATATGATGAATCCTGCGATGGGCAAAGTAACTGTCCTCCAATGCAATTGTCAGTTGTTTGATGCCTTTTCCAAATATAGACGATTCAGCCACCACACTTCTCCTTGTTTAGCTGTAATAATCGTAATAACAAATACTTATAAAAACAAATTTATTTTCCAGTCAATAGATTATATTAACTCAAATGACCTCACAAGAAATTTCTCACCTGAATATTTTATTTAGCCGAAGTAATTCTTGATATAAACAGCATAATCCTGTATAAAATCTGACGCATAAAATTTGACTTATTATCATAATATATTATAATGTAATGACTTATTGAAATCCGCCCCCTTCGTCTAGCGGCCTAGGATACCTGGTTCTCAGCCAGGTGACAGGGGTTCGAGTCCCCTAGGGGGTAT
>JAFGHE010000033.1 GCA_016930295.1 Sedimentisphaerales bacterium | reverse complement strand
TAAAAACAACGGTTTTAAGTGCCAATATACACTTATGACGGTAGCATCGTATGGTTGTACAATAAGTAAAAGATTATAGTATGTTATCTTTGAGGCTATAAAAACATAAATTTCAAATATTTGGCGATGAAGAATCGCGTTCGGACGGCTATTTGATATAATTCATTGATAATAAAAAAGTTAAATATATTTTGTAATTTTATTCTCCAGGACGATTTGGCGCAAATTACTTGTATTGATACAGGTCATTATACCAGGTGTGGAATGAAAATTCCTATTGACAAAGAACGTGGAAGTTTCTATATATCAATACGTTAAATCTCTAGCGCTCGTAGCTCAGTGGATAGAGCAACGGATTTCTAATCCGTAGGTCGCAGGTCCGAATCCTGCCGGGCGCGGTTGCGGGATTTCGTTCCACTCAGCAGGTGGTAGAAGTATGGAGATAGGGGGTTTACGGGTTGATTTCGTTGATGTCGATTTTGTTGAGGACGGCGAGTGCGATTTGGACGTTTCCGAAGGGTGCGCTGACGGCGATGCCGGCGACGCGGGGGGAGATGGCCTGGATCATTTCCTGGGCGATTTCGATGCCGGTGTGGCGGGCTTGTTCTTTGGTATGGGGTTGGGCCATGCGGTCGAGGAGTTCTTTGGGGACAACCACGCCGGGGACCTCGTTGGCCATGAACTCGGCGTTTTTGAAGCTGGTGAAGGGCCATATTCCGGCGATGATGGGGATATTGAAGGATTCGATGGCGTCCAGGAATTTGAAGAGCATATTTACATCAAAGACGGGTTGAGTAATGGCATATTCAGCGCCTGCTTCCACTTTGAGCCGGAATCGCTCGATCTCGCGTTCCAGGTCTGTGGCCACGGGGTTGGCGCCGACGCCCAGGGTTAAGGCTAACGGGGGGGTAAACGAGTTTGAGCCGATGTCGATGCCGCGATTGAGGTTATGGACCACGGTGGTCAGGCCGATGGAGTCTAAATCGAAGACCGCGGTGGCGTCGGGATATTCGCCCAGTTTGGGTGGGTCGCCGGTAATGATGAGCATGTTACGCAGGCCCACGGCATGGGCGCCGAGCATGTCAGATTGCAGGCCGATGATATTGCGGTCCCGGCAGCAGACGTGCAGAATTGGTTCGATGTCACAATGGCGCAGAATTTCAATGGCCGTGACCATGGGTGATACGCGAGAGCTGGCGCGGGGGCCGTCGGGGATATTGATGGCATCGATTCCATGCGAAGCGCAGAGCCGGGCCTTATCCAGGATGACGGACAGGTCAGAGCCGCGCGGGGGGGTAATCTCGATGGAGGTGACCATTTCCTGATTAGCGAGTTTTCTGCCCCAGTTGGATTTTTGGGCTAAAGGCACTGCCGGCTGCCTGGTCGCGGGCGGTTTATGGGGTGATGTCTGGACCTTCATGCCAATTTGTGATGTTTGGGGGTTTTTCAGGGAAGCCTTGTCCAGGGCCCGGACTGCTCGAACAATCTGATTGATATGTTCAGGTGTAGTCCCGCAGCAGCCGCCGATAATACGGGCGCCTTTTTCATGGAATCGTTTGGCGAATTCGGCCATATATTCCGGAGTGCACATATAGATAGTACGGCCCTCGATATCGCGGGGGAGTCCGGCGTTTGGCTGGAGTGAGATCGGCTTATTGGTGACGGTACGGATACGGTCCAGCGTACTGAGCATGATGGCCGGGCCGATGGAACAGTTAAGACCGACCGCGGTGACCGCCGGGTGGGAGGCGACCTGAGCAATGGCTTGTTCAGTCTTCTGTCCGAAAGATGTTTCCTGATATTCGTTGGTAGTAACCTGGGCTATTACCGGCAGTTCCGTAACCGCGCGCACGGCATCCAGCGCGATCAGTAATTCGTCCGGATTTTGAAAGGTTTCCAGGATGAGAAAGTCGACACCAGCTTTAACCAGAGCTTTAATATGGCGTTCAAAGGCGATGCATGCCTGCTCAGGGGTAAGCCGGCCAAAGGGCGCCAGAGGCACACCCAGGGGACCGATCGAGCCGGCGATTAAAACATCGGTGTCCGTGCAGGCGGATTTGGCGATTTCAACCCCGGCATGGTTTATCTCTTCGAGCTTATCGGCCAGGGAATATTTGGCCAGCTTGAATTCATTGGCGCCGAATGTGTTCGTCTCTATAAAATCAACTCCGACCTCGACGTATGCCCGATGGATTTTTTTGACCAGATCGGGATGTGATAAATTCAATTCGTCAAAGCAGGTGTTGAGAAATATGCCCTGCTGATAAAGCATAGTGCCCATGGCGCCGTCGCCGATGACGGTTTGCCTGGATAATCTCTCCCATAATCCGTTTTTCATAATTATCACACTAAGAAGGAGTATGCCTGTGTTTATTTTCCTGGCTTTTTGATTTTGATTGAGCGATCTCTTTTACTTCTTTACTGATTCGAACCGAACACCAGTCCTTGCCGCACATGGTACAGTAATCGGTATTGGGCAGTTTTTTCTCATCGTGCATTTTTCGGGCGGTTTCGGGATCCAGGGCCAGGGCCAGGTGTTGTGACCAGTCCAGGTTAGCGCGGGCCCGGCTGAGCTGGTCGTCGCGGTCGCGTGCCCCTTTTATTCCGAGCGCGACATCCGCAGAGTGTGCGGCAATTTTATAAGCGATGACACCCTGACGTACATCGTCCAGAGTGGGCAGGCCCAGATGCTCGCGTGGCGTAACGTAACACAAGAAGGCAGCGCCATGATAGGCCGCGGCCGTGGCGCCGATGGCACTGGTGATATGGTCATAGCCGGGAGCGATGTCGGTTACCAGCGGACCGAGCACATAAAAAGGGGCGCCCTGACAGATTTCTTTCTGGATTTTCATGTTATATTCTATCTGGTCAAAAGGTACATGGCCGGGTCCTTCCACCATGACCTGGCAGCCTTTTTCCCAGGCGCGTCGGGTCAGTTCGCCCAGGATGCGTAGTTCGGCGATCTGAGCCTTATCCGTGGCATCGGCCAGGCAGCCCGGGCGCAGGCCGTCACCCAGGGAAAAGCAGACATCATATTCCTGCATAATGTCACAGAGTTCGTCAAATATTTCGTAAAAGGGATTTTGTCGATTATGGTGGAGCATCCAGCGGGCCAGCAGCGAACCACCCCGACTGACAATGCCGGCAATCCGGCTTTCCAGCAGGGGCAGATGTTCCTTTAAGACGCCGGCGTGGATAGTGAAAAAGTCAACTCCCTGGCGGGCCTGTTTTTCACACGTGGCAAGTATGTCATCATAGGTGAGTTGTTCCACAGGTTTATTGATGATCATTTCATACAGAGGTACAGTCCCCAGAGGGACCGGACTGTGTTCGATGAGATTGCAACGGCAGTGGTCCACATCTCCGCCGGTGGAAAGATCCATTACAGTATCCGCTCCGTATTTTAAGGCTATCTCAAGTTTACTTAACTCATTATTTTCATCGGAGTCCAGCGGCGAAGCGCCGATATTGGCGTTTATCTTAGTGGTGACCGCCCTACCGATGGCGATAGGCTGCAAATTCCCCTGCAGATGAATTTTATTCGCAGGTATAACCATACGCCCGGCCGCCACCTCTGCGCGGATAAATTCCGCCTCAACCGACTCCTTCTGCGAAGCCTGATGCATTGTTTGTGTTATTATACCTTTTTTTGCCTGTTCAAACTGAGTCATGCTATTATGGATTAATTCAAAATTTAATCATATATTCTTGATTATAAGTAAGTTACATTAATTATATAAATTTTTACCAGTCAGACCATGAAATTATAGCATCTTATGGAAATTTAATCTAGTCTTCCAGGACCAGGACCGTCATTTGCATGGGGGGTACGGCGGTGTTGGTGTTGAGATGGAGATATTGGTAGTCCCGGCAGAGGGTGAGCTTTAGTTTGGGATGCTCAACCAGAAGGCCCTGTTCGTCGAGTTCGCGCACCCGTTTGACTTTGAAAGGCAGATGGTTGAGGCGGATACGTGATTTCAGGGCCCAGTCGAAACCAATGTTCAGGAGGCCCAGGATAAGACGCCGGTGAGCGGCATCCGGTATATAAAAGAGTGCCAGGTCAGGGGTATTCTCCACGAAACAGTCCAGGCGCCCACGGCGGAGCCAGGTGAATATTTCGCGGAAGTGCCTTTGGCGTTCAATCGTCAGTAGGGGGGCGGCGTCGGCTTTATCCAGACTATAAGGCAGAATGGCACATCGATGATTGTGATCCACGTTATCAAAAAGTATCATGCCGGGGGTGTTAGGCAGATGATTCTTTCTTACCAGGGTGGTTACCACGCGGGCATTGTTATGGAAGGGTTTGAGGCTGCGGAAATCATCGGGTACGAAGTGGCCGGCCAGGATGGTGTGATAGCCGTAATAGGGGGCTGCAAAGGTCTGGTCGGAAATAATTTCCGTTTGCACGTTTTTAATCGGCGTTCCCACTTTGGTACCAATCAGGCCGGGCAGATTCATATCCTGGATCGTCTGGGCTGCCTGGGCATCCAGCAGAACGCCGCATTTAAAAATATGGTTAAACTGCCGGCGTGAAAGAAAGCGGGGCGTTTGGCCGGTAAGAATATATACAGAGCCTGTCTTATCGCCGGATTTAACCGCAGATGTACTAACAAACCCGGCACGCAGGCCCCAGCGCCACAAAAGAACGGGCCAGGGTGTTTGACATTGGGAAGTAATTTCTTCAGCAGACAATTTTATCTTTTCTTGAGTGAAATCAGGGATGATAATTCGGATCGAAGGATATGACTGACCTGTATCCGGCATAAAGCTGGTGAGTTTATTTATAAAACGCCGGCGATTCTGATGCATGGTCAGGTATAGATTCTCTTCGCCGGGTGCTGTGCCGACCTTATCAAAACAATTTATCATCAATTTTTTCAGACCATACAATGCGTTAAGATTTATCTGCATCTGGTCTGCTTCAGCGCTTTTGGCAAAGGGCGAGGCCCAGGCATGATCGTTATAACCGGTTAATTCAACAATTTCACTGCGATATTGAGACCGGATAAGAGCCAGTGTACGACGTGCTTTTAGAATATCGGTACGGCAATAGTCATTTACAAAGGCCTGGCTCTGGGCCAGCAGTCCGGGATATGGACCCGCCAGTGTCAGGGCGATTTCATTAGCGCTGAGAGCACATAGCGCATAACGCACAGGATCGGCCGCGATCAATCCGATACGTATCCCCTGGTTTGTGGTATGTACTGCCCTGCGTATTATGTGGTGCCATTTAAGCATCTGATTGCGGGGAAATCGATGATAATCATGGTCAGATGTATCGTCAACCCACAGGGTTTGGATATTTATATGAGCCGTGCGGCTATAGAGAGATTTGATATACTTTTTGTAGTTGGCATCCGCAGGGCGATGCTCTCCCAGCCCGGGCAGAATCAGGTCGCATTCGATATCCTGCCGGTGTAATTTCTTAATCACGACATTCAGGCGAGCCAGACGTTCCTCGATTACAGATGGGTCCATAATACGATCATCCAGGCCGGGCTCGCATAGTGACAGACTCACTTTTTGGGCCTTTATCGAACCCAGAGCTTCGGTCAGGTTATCTAATTTGCCGTCCGTCTGAATGTGACTCCAGGCGAAACGATAACTAAAGTCAAAAACCTGGTTTTTGGCCATACCGTCGTTCTCCACGTAACGGGTTGTCAATTTTTTGCGAGGTTCACTTATATAAAAAAGATACTGATAAGGCCAGTAAAAACCGGCAGGATGATTATGAACGACGTAAGTCCTTGTTTTAAAAGGGATTAATAGATTTTTCCGGGCTGAATCGGCTGGATTTTATTCGATAGATGAAAAATAATTATTGGCTGAATATCACGAAAATTACTCTTTACACGATATGGTATAACTTCTATAATTTAAAATTCTTTAAAATAGATGGTAGCATTACAATAGTTGTAATAACGAGTAAGACAGGAGCACGAGACGTGAAAAAAGATATCCATCCTAAATACGAGCAAGCCAAGGTAAAATGTGGTTGTGGTAATGAGTTTATTACCCGGAGCACGAAATCTGAGATCCATGTGGAGATCTGTTCGGTGTGCCATCCCTTTTATACCGGCAAGCAGAAGTTTGTAGACGCCGCGGGGCGTATTGAGAAATTCCAGAAGAAATATGGCAGCAATTACGGCCTAAAAGGAAAAGCCAAGAAAGATTAGCTATATCCTTATCACTATCACGCTGTCTGTCGTGGGCAAAATGCTTACAGAGTCAGCGTGTTTTTTTATAGGTATATTTCCCCTTTAGCTTAAAAAGCTTAAAAGTATAAGATGGCGACATCCGATAGCAAAACCGATGAACGAATTCTGGCCAAACTGGGCGAACTGGAAGAGCGTTACACCCAGTTGGAACAGCAGATGCACGATCCAAAGGTGGCCGGTAATCCTGCAGAAATTACCCGTATTTCCCGTGAATACGGCAAGCTTAAAGGATTAGTTGAGTGCTATCGCCATTATCGTGGGTTTCAGCAGCAAAAAGAAGAGGCCCAGGCATTGGTCAATGATCCGGAAACCGACGCCGAGATGTGCGAACTGGCGCACGAGGAGTTGGAAACACTCAACCAACAGCTGAGCGAGGCTCTCAACCGCGCCAAGGAAGAACTGGTCATGAGTGACGATGTGACGGTGGGATCGGTAATCATTGAGATTCGGGCCGGTACCGGAGGTGAGGAGGCGGCCCTGTTTGCCGGCGATTTGTACCGCATGTATTCCAAATATGCTGAATACCGGGGCTGGAAGGTTGAACCCATGTCGTTTTCACCCACAGATTTAGGGGGATTTCGGGAAGTGATTTTCTCAGTTAAGGGCAAGGGGGTCTGGCAGGCGCTGGGATACGAAGGAGGCGGTCATCGGGTCCAGCGCGTGCCCGAGACGGAAGCTCAGGGTCGTATCCATACCTCGGCTGCCACGGTGGCCGTCCTGCCTGAGCCGGAAGAGGTTGATATTGAAATCAAGCCGGATGATGTCATCGAACATGTTGCCCGGTCCAGTGGTCCCGGCGGCCAGAGCGTCAATAAGCTCAATTCCGCCATTAAGCTTGAGCATATCCCTACCGGTATCACCGTAAGTATGCAGGATGAAAAAAGCCAGCATAAAAATCGTGCCAAGGCCTGGCGTATTCTCCGCAGCCGGATCTATGACCATTTTGAACAGAAGAAACGTGCCGAACGGGATTCCACCCGTAAAAAAATGATCGGCTCCGGCGACCGCTCGCAGCGCATCCGCACCTACAATTTCCCGCAAAACCGGGTTACGGACCACCGGATTAGTTTATCACTCTATAGTCTGGATAAAATTATCCTGGGCAACCTGGATGATTTAGTTAACGCCCTGATCAATTACGACAAACAACTGCGCCTGGAAAATCTGGTGACAAATTAAAATGTTGTCCAGCACACAAAATCCTCTGATTAAACGAATCGTTAGTCTTAAAAACAGAAAAGAACGCCGGCAGGAAGGAGTCTTTCTAATCGAAGGGGAAAAGGAGGTATTGCTGGCTCTGGCCGGCGGGGTATCTCTGGAGATATTGGTCTATTGCCCGGAACTGATAAAGAACAATACGGAATTAAATACGGTTGAGGCTATTGAGCAGAGATATAAACGACACCCTGACATATCGATCACACTGGTCGAAGTAACCCCGCGCGTCTATGCCAGAATCGCCTACCGGGACAAAGTGGAGGGTTTAGTGGCGGTTGCTTGTACTCCTGAACGTACTATCGAAGAGTGTGTCCTGCCGGATAATCCTTTGCTATTAATAGTTGACGGAATCGAAAAGCCGGGAAATCTGGGCGCCCTGTTGCGCACGGCCGATGGCGCCGGTGTGGATGCGGTTTTTGTCTGTGGAGACTGTATCGATTTATATAATCCCAATGTGGTGCGCGCCAGTCTGGGGGCGTTATTTACGGTTAACATCTTTCAAATGCAGTCGGGCGAGATGATAGCATGGCTAAAAAGAAAAAAATTTAATATTATTCTCTCCACGCCGGCCGGTGATCAGGATTACAGCTCACAGGACTATACCGGTCCCACCGCTATTGTCCTTGGCAGTGAAGATAAAGGAATTTCTGAACAATGGTTGCAACTTGAGGCACGAACCGTTAGAATCCCCATGCAGGGACGAATGGATTCTCTAAACGTCTCAGCCAGTGGCGCTGTTCTTGTCTATGAGGCCGTTCGTCAAAGAAGTAAATAACTCAATCTGACCGATTATATATAAATCGTTCAGATTGAGTAGGCACAAAGGCACAGTGGCACCCAGGCACAAAGTTTTTATTAAAAAGCATGAGCCCCTATGAAAAATCGTCTCAAACTTCGTTTGATTAATCCTAACAGTCCCTTGACTACGATTACCCTGCCGGATGTTATAAAAAGAATGACCATGGGGCGTAAGGCACTTTTTATGCCGGTCAATCTGGCTATCTGTGCCGCGGTTACGCCGTCGGATTACCAGGTGGAAATCATTGACGAATGTGTTCACGATACACCTCATGTACCGCGCAATGATGTGGAGGTCGTGGGCATAGGGGCCATGACCACTCAGGCCAAAAGGGCCTATCAGTTAGCTGATGAATACCGCAGGCTGGGCGTGAAGGTCATCATGGGGGGGATCCACCCCTCGGCTCTGCCGGATGAGGCTTTGGAACACTGCGATGCCGTATGTATCGGTGATGCCGAAGGCACCTGGCCCCACGCCTTAAACGACCTGGCTTCTGACCAACCCCTTAAACCGAAATACAACTGGCGCGACTACCCTTCGGCGCCCATTGCCACACCGCGTAAGGATCTGCTCAATCCCCGGGATTACCTGGTTTTTAATCCCATCCAGACCACGCGTGGCTGTCCGCATGATTGTACCTTCTGCACGACTCCGGCCATATTTGGACGAAAATTCCGCCAGCGATCCATTGAAGACATCGTGACTGAAATGAAGGAGGCTCAGGAGCGCGGCAGTAATTTCTTTATCTTCAGTGACGACAACTTTGCCGGCAACCACCGTTGGGCCCTGGAACTTTGTCAGGCCTTGATCCCGCTAAAGATTAAGTGGGCATCACAATGTGATATACTCATCAGTAACAACGAAAAACTTCTGGCTGCCATGCGCGCCAGCGGTTGCCAGGGCCTTATTCTGGGTCTGGAAAGCCCAAATCCCGATACCCTTACCGAAGCACGTAAACGATATATCGACGCTAAATCTTATCTTCGCCGCATTAAAGTTATCCAGAAACACAGGATAAGTCTCTGGGGTTCATTTATATTTGGTTTCGATAACGACAACTGGCAAAGCTGTCAGGCTGCAGTGAAGTTTGCTCATCGAGCAAACCTGGTGATGAGCTGTTATCCGATTCTGACTCCTTATCCCGGCACGGCTTTGTATGAGGAATACCAGAAGCAGGGCCGGATTCTAACTCAGGACTGGGACAAATACAACGGGGCAACTGTGGTTTTCCAGCCCAAACAGATGAGTGTGGACCAACTCCGCCACGCCCAGATGGCCGCTTTTTGTGATTTTTACCAACCGCGTTCGGCATTCAGCCGGCTGAAAATTGTACCCTTTAAAAAGAACTCCTGGCTGGCCAACCTGGCCATTTACCGGGGACTTGTCTATTACTACCAGAAGAAACGCCGGCCCCTGCCCAGTTTCAAAGATTTTAAAAATAATTCGCTGGGTATTCCCCTGACAAAATAATACATAATCATCTTAATTCATTTTACATTTCCATTTTCGGGGGTGATAAAATGTGATTGATAGGGGTGTATACAGGTAAATACATTATCTTGTTAACCTTATATCAAACTTGAATTTCATTTCAGCGGGTTAAGGTCGTGTAAAGATAAAAGGTCCGTTTTTTGAAATCATTATATATTACAACATCCCCGCCGGTTTTTTGGGAAAATACTGAATAAAGGTATTGCCAAATAATCAAAAAAAACAATAATAGAGTTATATTGATCCGAAGTTATTGTACGTTTTTTGAGAGGCTAATTTTTTTTAAAAATGTAACGCAAATATTAACAGTGACTTATAATAAGCAGGTAGAATACTAGATTAATTATATTCATTCATAAGGGAGCCTAAATTGAGTAATGACAAATCTTCACTGCCTATCGCTCAGAAAGCATTATGGGGAGTTGGTGGTTTTGCGGAGAACCTGGCCAACAATTCACTTCTTACCCTTGCCTATCCTATCTTTGCCGTGGGTATGGGGCTCAGCCCGTTCTATGTCGGCCTGGCATTATCCGCTTCCCGGATTGTTGACGCCTTTACGGATCCTTTGATGGGAAATATTACCGACAACACTAAATCCCGCTGGGGACGCAGAAGGCCCTGGATTTTTATTGGTGCGATTTTAATGTCTGTAATATTCCTGGCAATCTGGTTTACTCCTCGGCCTGAGGAGGACAGTCAGTTTTGGTCAGCGACCTACTTGATTATTATGTGTTCGCTGTTTTATATGGGATTCACGATATGGGTTGTTCCTTATAGTGGGATGGGACTTGAATTGGAAGTCGATTATACCGAGCGCACCCGATTAATGATTTTTCGTGTTGCTCCGTCGTTTATTGTGGGAATTTTTATCGGCTCTCTTTACAAGATCACACTCCAGGAACAGATCTGGGGTGGAGATGAAGTGGTAGGCGCCCGATACGTGTGTACGATTGTGGCTGTCATCATGCTGATAACAGCTATCATTCCATCCATTTTCTGTAAGGAGCGTTTCGCAGATACCAAGCAGGGAAAAATAAAAATATGGGAGTCCATTATTCAGACCTTTAAAGACAAGCCGTTTTTATTATTGATTTGTTCGGTGTTCTTCGTGTTTGTATCTCTGTTTTTCATGATCCCGTTGCTTACCTATATCTCACTATATTACGTATGCCAGGGAGATAAGGAACTGATGGGAACGATCGGTGTTTACACGGCTTTCACGCAGGCGACATTCCAGATACTCAGTATGTTTGCCATTGGTTATCTGGCCAAGTTTTTTGACAAAAGGAATATATTAATTGTCGGTCTGCTCATTGGAATATTGGGTTATGTTTCCAGTTGGCTCCTTTTTACTCCCGAAATGCCTATCCTGACGGTTATACCACCCGTTATTATCAATATCGGTCTTTGTACCTGCTGGGTATTGAACGGTTCATTCAGTGCCGACATCTGTGATTATGACGAATTGAAAACCGGATACCGGCGGGAAGGTATGTACAGTGCCGTATTTGGATTCCTGAGCAAGTTGGCCATCGCTTTGGTGACTACCGTCAGTTCATCGGTGCTGGTATTACTGGGATTTGAAGGAGAGGATCTGAGCCCGACCGTCCAGCAGCTTTTTACCCTCCGGTGGTTCTACATCGTTATTCCAGTAGCGGCCATGATGGCCGCTATCCTGTTTATGTGGAAGTACCCGCTCACCAAGCAGCGTGTCACAGAAATTCAGGCTCAGTTGAAAGAAATCAGAGGTGAAACATCATTGAAATAATTTAATGTATCGTGGTTATAAGTAAACTTAAATAGACAAAGGAATGAAATAGACTATGCAATATGGACATTTTGATGACAGCAACAAGGAATATGTAATTGACCGGCCCGACACTCCGAAATCGTGGAGCAATTATCTGGGGTCCACGGAATACGGGGCGATTATTACCAATAACGCCGGCGGGTACAGTTTTTTCCTTTCCGCAGCGCAGGGGCGTTTTATGCGTTTGCGTTTTAATGCGATCCCCATGGACCAGCCCGGCCGGTATTTCTATTTGCATGACCGGGATAGCAGGGACTACTGGTCCGCGTCATGGCAGCCGGTGGGTAAACCTCTGGATGAGTATAAGACCATCTGCCGGCACGGGACTGCCTACACCATTATTGAGTCGGAATACAACGGCATAAAAACCGAAACCACCTATTTTGTTCCTTTGGATCGATATTTTGAATGCTGGCTGCTCAAGGTCACCAATCAGGACAAGGTCCGGCGCCGGCTGCGTGTCTTTACGTTTGTGGAATACGCCAATAACTGGCATTACTGGCAGGATTCCGTGAACCTGCAATATACCCAGCATATTCTGGGGATGTCTGTGGTTGATAATATCATTGATCACGGTATCAATGTCTTGCTGCCGGACGGACCCGAGGATTCTAAGAATCATGACGGCAATCGCCATACCTTTTTGGCCCTGGTGGGTGCGGATATCACCGGGTTTGATACGGACCGTGATATCTTTTTGGGCAATTACCACACCTACGGGAATCCGGAGGTCGTGGAAAAGGGCCGGTGTACCAATTCCCTGGCTCTGGGTGATAATGGCTGCGGTGTTTTGCAGGTGGATATCGATCTGGACCCGGGTGAGTCAAAAGAACTGACGGCCATCATGGGAATCGGAAGGGCTGCAGTACAAGGCCGGAAGGTCGTGGAGGAATTTGCCAGTCCCGCGGCTGTGCATCAGGAGTTCAGTCGGCTGAAAGACTACTGGCATTCCCGTCTGCGCGGCATGAGTGTCAAAACCCCTGATGCCGAATTTAACAGCATGACCAATATGTGGAGCCCGTTCAATAGTCTGATGACCTATGCCTGGAGCCGGGCCGCCAGCCTGGTGTATAGCGGGGAACGGGACGGCCTGGGATACCGCGATACCGTACAGGATCTGCTGGGTGTTTTCCATACCATTCCGGAAGATGCCCGCCAGCGCCTGGAACTGATGATTACCGGCCAGGTCTCCACCGGCGGAGCCATGCCGGTGGTCAAACCGTTCGACCACCATCCGGGAAAGGAAGCGCTCCCTAAGGAAGAAGACTACCGCTCTGATGACTGCCTGTGGCTTTTCAATTCCATACCCGCATATGTCAAGGAAACCGGTGATATCGCATTTTATGATAAAGTGCTCCCTTATGCCGATAAGGGCGAGGCTTCGGTGCTGGGTCATATGAGACGGGCCATGGAATTTAATCTGGAGCGCAGTGGCGCCCACGGCCTGCCGTGCGGACTCTATGCCGACTGGAATGACTGCCTGGAACTGGGCCTTAAGGGCGAGACGGTATTCGTGGCCATGCAGCTTCGTTACGCCCTTAAAACTTATATCGAAATCTGTAATCTGTTGAAAAAACCGAAGGAAAAAGACTGGGCTCAAAGCCAGCTGAAGACCCTGGATAAAAACCTGCAGGAACACACCTGGGACGGTGAGTGGTTTATCCGTGCCTATCGGTACGACGGCATGAAATTTGGTTCCAAAGAAAATGAGGAGGGCAGCCTGTGGCTCAATCCTCAATCCTGGGCAATTTTAAGCGGACACGCAACACCGGAGCAGGCACGAAGCGTTTCCAAAGCCGTGAGAGAACGCCTGGCGACCGACTATGGCGTTGTTGTTGTTGATCCACCTTACGAAAAAACCGATGTCAGCATTGTTAAAGCGCCGTTATTCAATAAAGGTATGAAAGAGAACGGTTCCATTTTCAACCATACGCAGGGATGGGCGATTATAGCCGAGACCCTGCTGGGCAACGGCGACCAGGCCTACAAATACTATCGGGCCTGTATGCCGGCCGCCTACAACACCAGGGCGGAAATCCGACAGATTGAACCCTATGTGAATTGTCAGTTTACCCATAGTAAATACAGCCCGCGTTACGGCGCGTCACGGCTGCCCTGGCTCAGCGGCGCAGCGACCTGGTCCTATTATGCCGCGACCCAGTATATTCTGGGTGTCCGGCCGGATTATGATGGATTAAGGATCGATCCCTGTATCCCGTCGAACTGGCAGGAATTTTCCGTCCGGCGCCGGTTCCGAAACAAAATGTTTGATATTAAAGTCATCAATGACAAGGGCGTGCAAAAAGGTGTGACCCGCATAATGGTCAATGGCAGTGAAATAGAGGGTAATTTCATTCCCCTGGAAAGTATTAAAGATGAAAATGAAGTTGTAGTATATATGGGTTGAGGAGATGAAAATCAGTTTTTTGAAAATGTTATTGAATAAGGTAGAATTTCATGGAGTTAAAGATTAAGGCTAAATCACGCGGTTTACAATATGATAAAATTAATATAAGAGGAAACAACCAGCGAATGAAGTATGGATATTTTGATGATACCAAGAAGGAATACGTAATCAAGCGGCCGGACACACCTCTGCCCTGGATTAACTATCTGGGCTGTGAGGATTTCTTCGGCATTATCTCAAACACAGCCGGGGGCTACTGTTTTTATCAGGACGCCCGGCTCCGCCGGCTCACGCGCTATCGTTATAACAATGTACCGCTGGACGGTAACGGGCGCTATTTGTATATCAAAGACGGAGATACTATCTGGAATCCCATGTGGAAACCCATGCGTGTGGAACTGGACGAGTATGAATGCCGGCATGGCATGGGATATACCCGCATCAAAGGCGTTAAAAACGGCTTGGTTGTAACGGTCACCTTTTTTGTGCCCATCGGGTCCACCCATGAAGTATGGGATGTCAAAATACAGAATACTTCCAATATGGCGAAATCGATTCGGCTGTGGAGTTTTGTGGAATGGTGCCTGTGGGATGCGTTTGATGATATGACCAATTTCCAGAGAAACTATTCCATTGGTGAAGTAGAAGTTGAAGATGAGGTTATTTTCCACCTTACTGAATATCGGGAACGACGAGATCATTATGCCTATTTTTCGTGCAGCCGGTCCATTTCCGGCTTCGATACCAACCGGGATGCCTTTGTGGGTACCCATAACGGCCTTGAAAATCCTCAGGCCGTTTTACAGGGCGAATGCATGAATAGTATGGCTTATGGATGGGCGCCAGTGGGTGCACACCAGATCGATTTAAACCTGAAACCCAATGATGAGAAAAGCCTTTTCTTTTTACTGGGCTATGCGGAAAATCCGCCGGATAAAAAATTCAAGGCTCCCCGAGTGGCCCAAAAGCAGGAATTCACGAGAGTCCGCAAACATTACCAGCAGGCAGGCACGGTTGATTCTGAATTCCAGTTTTTAAAAGAGTATTGGGACAGGTTGTTATCCAGCTATCAGGTGGTTACGGAGGATACCCTGGTTAATCGCATGGTGAATATCTGGAATCAGTATCAGTGTATGACAACCTTTAATTTATCACGCTCGGCCTCGTTTTATGAATCCGGAATTGGACGGGGGATGGGCTTCCGTGACAGCAATCAGGATATTCTCGGTTTTGTCCACATGGTTCCGGATCGGGTTCGCCAGCGTCTTCTCGACCTGGCGGCAACCCAGTTGTCCGATGGCACCTGTTTCCACCAGTATCAACCGCTGACCAAAAAAGGGAATGCCGATATCGGCGGCGGATTCAACGATGATCCATTGTGGCTGGTCCTGGCGACCAGCGCTTATATCAAGGAGTCCGGTGATCTGATTATTTTGAAGGAGAAGATTGGCTATGCGGATCTGAAAAACAGCCAGGCTACGCTGCTGGACCATCTGGAGAAATCCATTCAGTATATCCTCGAGCATCGTGGTCCGCATGGATTGCCACAGATCGGTCACGCGGACTGGAACGATTGTCTGAATCTCAATTGTTTTTCCACGACGCCGGGCGAGAGTTTTCAGACGGCCGGGGACATCTCCGCAGGTGATAAGGCCGAGTCCGTGATGATAGCCGGTTTGTTCTGTGTCGCCTGTGAGGATCTGGCGGGTATTTATCGCCAAATAGAACAGACGGAAAAAGCCGAGACCTGCCTGGCCGAGGCTTCCTCCATGCGCCATATTATCCATAAACATGGCTGGGACGGCGAGTGGTTTCTGCGTGCCTACGATGCCGAAAGTCGCAAGATAGGCTCCAAAGACAATGAAGAAGGCAGGATTTTCATAGAAAGCCAGGGTTGGTGTATCATGGGCGGCGCCGGGCGGGAGAACGGATATGCCCAAAAAGCACTCGATAGTGTAAAAGAACACCTGGCCACCCCGAACGGAATTATCCTGCAGCAGCCGGCGTTCCAGGAGTATCAGCTCCATCTGGGCGAAATTACCTCCTTTCCGCCGGGATACAAGGAGAATGCCGGAATCTTTGCTCATAATAATACCTGGATTCAGATTGCCGAGACCATGCTCGGCCACGGCGATCAGGCGTTCGACTATTACCTGAGTATCTGCCCGTCAAATAAAGACGAACAGATTGATATCTATCGGGGCGAACCGTATGCGTATTGTCAAATGATCGCCGGCCCGGATGCACCCACACCCGGTGAATGTAAAAACACCTGGCTCACGGGCACAGCCGCCTGGTCATTTGTGGTGATATCGCAGTATATCCTGGGAATTCAAGCCGATCATGATGGATTGCGAGTTGATCCCTGTATCCCCTCGGGCTGGAAGGAATTTTCGGTCAAACGGATATTTAGAAGTAAAACCTGTAATATCAAAGTTATGAATAAAAACGGCGTACAAAAGGGAGTAAAGCATATATATTTAAACGGCGAAGAATTGGAGAGTAATCTGATACCTTTGGAAAAAATGAAAGACACCAACGACGTTCTGATCGAAATGGGGTAGTATCTATTAGATATATTTTAGGAAGGAGCAGTTTCATGCGAAAATTAACCGTTTTATCAGTTTTATTGTTAACGACATCCGTTTTTGCTCAGAAGTTTGAGGGGCTGGCATTAACGCCGCCGATGGGGTGGAACAGTTGGAATAAATTTTCCTGTGATGTCAACGAACAGCTCATTCGTGAAACGGCCGATGCCATGGTTGCCACCGGCATGAAGGAGGCAGGGTATCAATATATCAATATTGATGACTGCTGGCACGGCAAGCGGGACGAACAGGGATTTATACAGCCTGACCCGGAACGGTTTCCCTCCGGCATGAAGGCCCTGAGCGACTACATCCACGCCAAGGGATTAAAACTCGGTATTTATTCCGACGCCGGCTGGAAAACCTGCGGCGGCCGGCCCGGCAGCCGTGGTTATGAATATCAGGATGCCATGAAGTATGCCGAGTGGGGCGTTGATTACCTTAAATACGACTGGTGCTTTACGGATGACCTTAATGCCAAAGGGGCCTACCTGACCATGCGCGATGCTCTGTATGCAGCCGGGCGGCCTATTGTTTTCAGCCTCTGTGAATGGGGTAGTAATAAACCCTGGGACTGGGGCAAGGACATCGGCCATCTTTGGCGCACTACCGGCGATATTACCGCCTGTTTTGATTGCGTGGTGGATCACGGGTCGTGGAAATCCTGGGGTGTGCTGCAAATTCTGGACCAGCAGAAGGGGCTGCGGATTCATGCCGGGCCCGATCACTGGAACGACCCGGATATGATGGAAGTGGGTAACGGAATGTCCGTCAATGAAGACCGGGCTCATTTTACCATGTGGTGTATATTGGCTGCGCCGCTCATTGCCGGTAATGACCTGAGAAATATGTCGCCGGAAACCATTGCCATTTTAACCGACCCGGAAGCCATTGCCGTTAACCAGGACGCGCTGGGCATTCAGGGATATAGAGCCTGGGCCAAAGACGACCTGGAAGTCTGGTTCAAACCTCTCTCTAACGATGAGTGGGCTGTGTGTTTTCTCAATCGCAGTAAGGAGGAGAAAACAGTGAAGTTTGAATGGGATGACAACGAGCAATCCGATTCGTTTTCAAAGAGAGAATTAGATTTTGAAAAAACCACATGTACCATTCGTGATTTGTGGCAAAAGAAGGATATCGGAAAAACCGACAAGGACTTCAAAGCAACACTTCCCTCACATGACGTAATTCTGCTGAAGTTGACCCCGGTTAAATAAAAAAACATCGTGATTGGTTAAAATATATTGCTAACCATTAAGCCGGACCGGGATGGATACTCTTTCCCGTCCGGCTTTTATTTATGAATAGTACTATCCGACGGGAAGACGGGCATCAGGGGTATGTTTCGGGGACTATGCCGTTCGGCCATGACAACCTGAAACTGTCTTCCATGAGTCCCGGCGCGACATGTCCATCCACAAATACAATATTTCCCTCACCTTCATCGATTTTATCCGAGGTCGTATTGTGATAGGTGGCAATGGTGTCGCCCCGGTATAAAGTGGCCGGGAAATTATTGTCCTGGGGATGTCGGGCGTAAAAACAGTTGTCGTTAAGATCAAAAGCCGTTATCCCGGGTACCGTCCAGACATTCTCTTCGGCAAATAAAATCACATCCGTGGGATTCTTTACCTGCGAGTTTTTTAACACGGACCCCCAGGCCTTGCTGTTCATATCCGTTAAATTCTGCGGTCCGAGGTAGCCGTTCTGGCTGTAGGTATATTGGGGCACAATGGGGATATCGCGATTATGGCCGGTATGATTGTGACCCAGCCGGAGAGCCACTTTTACAAAGGTAGGACATAAATGGACTCCTTTGGCACTGAGATATTGCCAGAGCGGCCCTTGTTTGGCCGGATCGTTGGCATAATTGGCGTCCGGATCATGCCACTGGCATGTCGTTAAATTGCCAATCACCAGGCATGTAAAAGAAAGAGGGAATCGGTCATCATTATCAGTCGTGTACATAGTCATTCCCAGCCCGTACTGTTTCAGGTTGGTTTTGCAGACCGCAAACAGGGCCTGTTCACGGGCCCGATTCAACGCCGGCAGCAGAATCGATACCAATAATGCGATAATGGAGATGACCACCAGGAGTTCGATAAGTGTAAAAGCCGCTCGCTTTTTCATTTTGGATACTTCTTTATCGACTATTATTTGAAAAATGCAGGTTCTACATTCCAAGGCGTTCCCTTACACGTTTTCATATAAAATTATATATCCACTCATCGAAGAATGCAAGTGAAAACAGGCTGTTGATCGAGAATCCTGATCACCAAAAAACCTTGCCATATCCCCGGCAAGTTATATACTTAATTTGTCAGACTTTTGGCTCATTTGTTTTAAGGAGTAGTAACTTGTGAAAATTGGGACAAGTAAGATAATACAATGTGTTTTAATATTACTGCTCTCAGGTGGTTTTAGCCTGTCGGAGTATGGTGAAGATGTGCCTGAAAAGGGTGATTTGGCCGGGGAACAGTACCTGGGTAACCGGCAGAACTCAAAAGCTTTATCGAATGAAGATGTAAAAAAACTACTGGCCGGCTGGCATGGGTTTGGTTTTTTTGAACGGTTTGAAATCTGGAGAAACGAAGGATATACCAAAGAGCACTTTCAAATGATCCGGGACTTTGGATTTAATTTTGTCCAGTTGTTTCTCGACTATCGGGCCTATACCACCGATGAAGACTGGAACGAGTTTGACGAAGAGAAATTCAAAATGATCGATCAGGGGATCCAATGGGCCCGTGAATATGATTTGCATGTGTGTCTGTGTTTATACCGGGCGCCGGGCTTTTGTATCCATGATTATCAGGAGTATATAAAAGATCCTGAGAATTTCCCCCGCCTGTGGAAGGAGAAAGAAGTCCAGGATGTCTTTGTCAATCATTGGCGTGCCATAGCACAGCGATATAAGCATATTCCCGGGGAAAAATTAAGTTTTTTAGTGTTGAATGAACCCTCTTATGTGGAGCCCGAAACCTATTATAATGTCATCAGGCGGACCGCGGAGGCGATTCGCTCGATCACCCCGGACCGCATTGTCATGACCAACGGCCTGGATTTCGGCAGAGATGTCTGCCCGGAGATTATCCCCCTGAATGTGGTCCAGAGCAAAAATTATTACGATCCCCAAAGTATAACCGAATATCAGACCTCCTGGGTGGAGGGATCCGATCAGTGGTCAGTGCCCACCTGGCCTTTGTCACCGGATCATCTTATTACCGGATTGCTGCACGGTCCCTGGCAGGAAAAACCGCAGCATTCCTGGCTGAAACTTCAAGGGGAATTCCCGGCCCATACCCGGGTATCCGTTACCATCAAACAGGTCTCCATGCAGACGGATTTAGTCATCAGGGCGGATAATCAGCCTGTTTTCAAAAAACTTTTTGATCCGGCGCCGGATCAGGGCGAATGGGAGAAAGTGGTCCATAATAAACAGTATGACATATATCAGAATATATATCATAAAACCTATACCACTGAACTGACATCCGAGGCTAGGGAGTTTGCCTTTGGCGTGGAATCGGGTGACTGGCTGATCTTTAGTGAGATTAAAATCATCCCGCCGGCAGACTCCGGGCGCCGGGAATTCGTTCTAAAGCCCTTCAAAGAAGATAACTGGATACCGCAGGCCACCTTCCATCTGTCCGACGACGGTATCCTCAGCTATGCGGATGCCCCTCCGGACTATCAGGACTATTATCAGGGCCGAAAAATCTATCTGGCCGAATGGAAAGAACTGGCCGACGCCGGCACACCGGTCTTTATCAGCCAGTTTGGTATTTACAAAAATACCCCTCACGAGGTAACCCTGGCCTGGATGGAAGACCTCCTCCAGGAGATGAAACAGGCCGGTTTTGGCTGGTGTTTATTGTGGTTTCATCGGGAGTTCGGAATCATTAACAGCGATCGGGCTGATGTTGAGTATGAAGATTATCACGGCTATAAATTAGATCGAAAAATGCTGGAACTGTTACAGAAATATATATAAATGGAGTATGCTATGGTTAATGCTGCTTCAAAAAGAGATGTTTCAAAAACCACACCCATGCGATTATATCTCATTAATCCCTCAAATCCGTTTGTAAGCATCGTCAACGTCAAGGAGAGCCGGTGGAACCGTTATCGTGTGTGGAAACCACTTAGCCTAATGGTTCTGGCGGGATTAACGCCGCCGTCGTGGGATATCGTGATCGTGGATGAGAACCTCGGCATGCCGGACTATCCGGCCATGCCTCGGCCGGACCTGGTGGGCATTACTGCTTTCACCTCGCAGGCAAACCGTGCCTATGAACTGGCTGCTCAATTCCGCAATATGGGTGTGCCCGTGGTCATGGGCGGTATTCATGCAACCATGTGCCTGGATGAGGTTTCAGAACAGGTGGATGCGGTCGTCACCGGGGAAGCCGAAGGAGTCTGGACGGAGGTCCTGGAGGATGCCCGGCATGGTCGCCTGAAGCGCTGCTATAATGGCGGGCTAGCCAAAATCGATACTCTCCCGTGCGCCCGGCATGACTTGACGGATAAGGGATATGCGTTCGGGGCCATTCAGACTACGCGCGGCTGCCCTTTGAACTGCAGCTTCTGCAGTGTGACCGCCTTCAACGGAGCCCACTATCGACAACGGCCTATTGACGATGTCGTGCGGGAGTTCCAGTTGATTCGGGAAAAATACGTGCTGGTGGTGGACGACAACCTTGTTGGCACACGTTCTGACCACATCGCCCGCGCCAAGGACCTGTTCCGCGCCCTGGCCCGGGCAGACCTGCGTAAGGAATGGATCTGCCAGGCAACCATCAACTTCGGCGACGATCAAGAGCTTCTGGAACTGGCCGCCAGGGCGGGGTGCAGAGGTGTCTTCATCGGTTTCGAGTCCCCAGCTCCGGAGGGACTGGTCGAGGTCGGCAAGAAGTTCAATCTCCTCAAGAGCCGGGATTTCCGCGCCTCAGTGAGGCGCATTCAGCAGCACAAGATTCTGGTCGCCGGTTCCTTTATCATCGGTTTGGATACAGACAAACCGGGTATCGGTAAATGCATCGCCGAGACGGCGAGCCGGTACGGCGTGGACAATCTCAACGTTTTGTTTTTGACTCCTCTGCCCGGCACACGCCTGTGGGACCGGATGAAATCCGAGGGCCGCATCGCTTTCGATACGTTCCCGCAAGACTGGAAATACTTTACACTAACCTTCCCGGTAGCTCAGTATAAACATTTATCTCTGGAGAGTGTCATCGAAGAAATGATCTCGTGCGACCGGGACTTCTATTCCATGTCACACATCCTGCAGAGAGTGTCCAGAAACTTATGGCATCGTCGCCAGCCCCTGATCACCCTGGTGGGCAACCTTTCCTACAGGAGTAATCTAAGGCTGAACGATAAGGCATACGCGCACTTCAAGAGATACTCGGGCCGCGGGGGATAATTGATTTTCGTGGGATTTCCGTTGAATGGATTAAAGTATGAATAGGCTGGAATCGACAATCGTTGGTTTTTTCATCGGGATCACCTGCCGACGATAGCCGGGAGCAATTTTATGCCGGGGCATAAACGGGTTTTTCGACAGGCAGAGGATTCCTGTAAGCATATTAAAGCCAATATGTTAACGATATCAGATTTGGGGTTGGGATTGGGCAGACAAAACTTTAGACAAAACAATATGTTTATGTTATAATAGATATGATTTGATACTTTAATACCATTCCCTGAGGAGAATAGAGAAATGATGAACAAAGGCTCCATGTCTGTTTTTCCACGTCTTTTTGGACTGAATCTGTCAATCTTAATGTTTTTAACCGCTCTGATCCTGATTTTCCCTGTTAGTACCTTTGCCGATACCAGGATTTTTTCTATTTCTCAACTGGACACCCTGGAGGATCTGCACTGGAATGATAATACCGTTAACTACCAATACGACATCGCCGGTGATCCGTGTTACCTCTATAACGTCACCATTGACCGGACCGGGGACGAGGGTGGCTGGGATAGCCTGGCCATTGGCAGAAACGGCAGCAACGGTCTTTCGGCCGGCGATACCTGGAGGATAGCCATTTACAATCCCAATGCCTATCGTTTCTGGATCCAGCCGTTCTATCAATATTATGATGGGGTGGATGACTGGATCTGGGATTCAGATGTGTCCGGCTGGGTGAATCCGGGTAGTACCATTGTTTTTGATACAATCATCGATCCCGGTGCTGTATCGATTCGGCAGGTAGGCTTTCAGGTGGGCGAAGATAACTACTCCGGAGTGCCGCTGGTTTATACTTGTGATGTGATCGTGACCATTCCTGAAGTGGAAATTACCTCGATGAGTCAGAACTCCGGTTCTATCGGCCGATACGAAAAATTTGAGGCCACATTTACGTTATCCCAGGTTTACGGTAATCCGTTTGATCCCAATATTATCGATGCGACTGCCACGTTTCACGCGCCCGACGAATCGACCATCATGATGCCGGCCTTCTACTACCGCGATTATGACATTGTAGGGGAGAATCCGGAAACGATTCAAAATCCCGGACCCGAACAATGGAAGGTCCGCTACGCGCCAGCCCAACTGGGAACCTACACCTATGACCTTACTATTGTTACCCAAACCGATACCCTGATAGAATCCAGCGCCGGCACCTTTGAATGCGTGGAAAGTAGTCACAGAGGTTTTATAAGAACCGATCCCTGTGAGCCGGCCTTTATGGCCTGGGATGACGGCACTACCCACATCAATATTGGACACGATGTCTGCTGGGCCGAGGGAGGTATTTATGGCTGGAATAATTACCTGACCCAGATGGGCAATGCCGGCGAAAACTGGACCCGGCTGTGGATGTGTCCCTGGGCCACGCCTGGCGGCGCTTTGCTTGAAAATAATGCCGGTGACTCCACCGGATATTATGAGGGCCCCGGCAAATTTAGTACACAGGTAGCGTTAAGGCTGGACCATTTCTTTGATATCGCTGAGCAAACCGGCGTGGCCATCCAGTTGTGCATGCAGTATCACGGCCAGTTCAGTACCTCGACCAATGCCAACTGGGATTATCATCCCTACAATAGTGCTAACTCAGAAGGCTTCCTGGATACCGCCGAGGAATTCTTTACCGATGCTCAGGCCATACAAATGACCAAGAACAAGTACCGTTATATTATTGCCCGCTGGGGCTATTCACCCGCGGTTTTCGCCTGGGAACTCTTCAACGAAGTCCAGTACACCGATGGCTGGCAGAATGCCCCCTCAACCGTGGTCGACTGGCATGAAGAAATGGCCGATTACATCAATAGTATCGATCCGATTAACCATCCAATTACCACCAGTTCGCATGGCAGTGGATTTGATGCCTTATGGAGTCTGGAAAATATTGACCTCATCCAGGTTCATAATTATGGCGGTAATCAGATCCGTTTTTTTGAAAGCCTGGCCCAGATCCTGGCCGGTTACGGAAAGACGGTCATCATGGGCGAGTTCGGCGCCGGCAGTACTGAGGGAGTGGATGTGCCCGAAGCAGACCCCGGCGCTTTACCTGAGCCCTACCAGACCCAGATGTATGAAGCACTCATGCTTCACAACGGCGTATGGAGTTCTTTTCACGTGAAAAGCAGCGCCCATCTATGGTGGTGGGATTATTATATCGACCCACTCGACCTGTATGGAGAATTTACGCCCCTGGCCAAATATACCGAAGGTGAAAACCTCTCTCATTACGGCCTGACCAGAACTCCGCGCGCGGTGGCAGGCAACGAAGCTATTTACGCCACTCCCCTTATTGGAGATTTCTGGGGTGTTACCACCCAGACCGTCTTTACCCTGGATGAAGATTATTTTCCGGGCATGGAAAATATTTCCCGATGGCTGCATGGCACCTGGAAATCGGCGTATCGGTCTGACCCGAATTTCATTCTGGAAATGCCCACCACCGGGGTTCTGAAAATTCATGTCGAACAGGTCGCAAACAGTGGCTCGAATAGTATCCAGGTTCTGGTCAATGGTGATGAGGTGTTTTCTCAGGTTTTTGTAAATGGGTCAACCAAGTTTTTCGTGGAAGTCCCGCTCCCGGCC
>JAFGHE010000272.1 GCA_016930295.1 Sedimentisphaerales bacterium | reverse complement strand
CTATATTAATATCAATAAGTTAAAAGCATCTCTGGAATTGTTGCCACCCGTGGCCTATAATGTTATGAATATCCCCTTGGCGCCGATGTTCATTTTGAGTATAGTATTAGCTTATTTTTCATCATGGTAATATGTTTATGATTTATATTGGTAACTAAGGATTCCAGACCACATAGAATGGGTACTTTTAATTTACACGTATCAAAACCTTATATCTAATAATTGCACATTTTCAACTGGATTATTGAATTCAAGAATACACTATGCTGCATACATTATGGGAAATCCTCAGTATTATAAAATTATGGGAGTATGTCGTCATCCTGGGCGTACTTACAGCCATCCTCTCAGCAGTGGACTGGTGGTTCAAAAAACGGCTGGCCCGCCGGGTGTTAGCGGAAATCAAACAGTACAATTCCGGACGCCATGAATATGAAAATGTTATCGATACCAACGAATTCACCCATCTGGACTCCGATTATTATTACAAAGTTTCCGTCTCTCTCAAAAGCAAGGGATTTTTGAAACTCGGGGATATCGAGGATGTGACGCTCTCACGTGCCTATCCCAATTTACGTACCTATATCCGCGCCATGATCAATACCGGAAACACGATTCTGGCGGGCATTTATCATATAAATCCCAAAGGACTCTGGAAAATCCTGTCCCTGTTGAAAATTGTTCCCTCTGCAAGAGTACTGAACTTTAGCACCGAATTAGCCGATGGCCGATTTATCCTCACCAGCAATACCCGCCCGTCAAACGGGGCCGATCACACCCCACCGGAAATAATGGTGGAATATTTTTCCAATAAATTTACACCGGGCGAACTCCTGTCGGTCCACATGGACCGGATGGAAAAATTCCTGCAGGAAAATCCGGATATCCACCCTGTTCTTATACATTCTCTGGATGATGCCATCGCCAGCCAGAGACGATTCAATGAAATCAAAACCAAATATCAACCCCCAACCCCGGCTCGAGATGAAAATAACTTCAAAAAATATTAACTTAAAAAATTGCTTGACCGGAATTTTGTACTATCATATCTTTAATATTAGGACAACAATTTATAATCCCTATACCAACGGGCGGCCAAAACCAAATCCGTGCCCGGAGAAAAACTGATGCAGATCGCCCAGGAAACCAAGACCGCTGTTTTGATTCCCTGTTATAATGAAGAACTTACCATTGGTAAGGTCGTGGATGATTTTAAAGAACAGCTCCCCCTGGCCGCCATTTACGTCTTTGACAACAGTTCCACCGACGCCTCCGCCGCCATTGCCGCCCGGCATGGCGCCCGCGTCATCCGGGAACCCCGTCAGGGCAAAGGCTTCGTCATTGACTGCATGTTCGATACTATCGATGCTGATCTTTATGTCATGGTGGACGGGGACGACACCTATCCGGCGGATTATGTCCATAAGCTTCTGGAACCATTGCATAAGGGGCAGGCCGATATGGTGGTCGGCGCCCGGCTCTCACAGCATTCCGAAAAATCGTTCCGCTCCCTGCATGTGTTCGGAAATAACCTGGTACGCCGGCTGGTCAACCTGCTCTGCGGGACGAACCTCACCGATATCATGAGCGGCTATCGCGCCTTCACCCGCCGCGTCGTGGATCGCACGCCCCTGGTATCCGCCGGCTTTGAAGTGGAAACCGAAATGACTATCCAGGTCCTCTACCTGCAAATGAAAATCGTGGAAGTGAACATCCCCTACAGCCAGCGCCCGCCCGGCAGCGTCAGCAAACTACGCACCTTCAGCGATGGGTTCCGCGTCCTCTGGCAGATATTCTGCCTGTTCCGGGCCGTCAAACCCCTGACCTTCTTCGGCGGCATGGGCATCATATTCATGATCCTGGGCATTCTCGCCGGCATACCGCCGATTAACGATTACCTCAACGACCCCAAACATTATGTCTATCATGTCCCCCTGGCCATCCTGGCCACCGGCCTCATGATCCTCTCCGCCGGCTGCTTCTTTATCGGTATCCTGCTCCATGCCCTCAACTGGCGATTCCGCGAACTCAATAACGTGCTCACCCGCAGGTCATCGACAAAAAAACATTATCATGATTAATATCTCATTGGTTAACAATAAAGACGTACTATTTAAACATAGACACTATCAGACTGTCATAATAATCTAGGAATAACACATGACCCAACCCCATGTCGTAAAAGGGTATGGAATTCTGGACCGGTTTTTAGCCGTACAAAGACACAAAATCGCAGCCCGTAAATTAACTCCTATTGATAAAAAAGACCGCATCCTGGATCTGGGGTGCGGGTCTTATCCTCTTTTTCTGCTAAACAGTGATTTTTCGGAAAAATACGGGCTGGACCAGGAAGTGCGACCCTCTTTAATTGAAGACATGAAACAAAAAAATATTACCCTGATAAACCATAATTTTGAAATAGAAAACCAGTTGCCCTTTAAAGACGATTTTTTCGACGCCATTACCATGCTGGCCGTTTTTGAACATCTGGAACCGGCCCGGCTGATGGATAGTCTCAGGGAAATCAAAAGGATCCTGCGCCCCCATGGACGTTTGGTATTAACCACCCCTGCCTTTTGGACAGAAAAACTCCTGAAATTACTGGCCTGGTTAAGGTTGATCAGCGGCGAAGCTCTCTCAGAACATAAAGATGCCTACACCCATAAGGCAATCGTTGAATTTTTAGTGAAGGCCGGTTTCGCCCGGGAGAAAATACAGGTCGGCTATTTTGAACTGTTTATGAACAGTTGGGCTCTCGCGGACAAATAATGCCCGGCAAACAATATAAATTATCTTCACGTGCTGAAGACCGCTTTGACCGCCCGGTAGGAGTCGATAACATTGACCACGTTTCTCAGCCGCGCAACCCGCCGGGCCAGGTAGGCCGGCCTGAGGAAAAACTTCCGATACACTTTGCCATAAAATTCCTTAATCTCGTCCATACTGACCGTAGGTAACTCCATCACCGGATTGGCAAAATCATACTCATCCCAGTCCAGCGTGGTCAGATAACCATTGGCCCTGGCCCACTCGAACATCTCCGTACCCGGAAATGGCGTGGTAATATTAAATATGGCAATCGCAGGATCAAGCTCAATCGCAAACTTCAGAGATTCCTCCATCGTCTCAATCGTCTCGCCGGGATTACCCAGCATAAACGCCACCCGCGCATCCACCCCAAACTTTTTGGCCAGCCGTATCGCCTCCCTGGCCTTGTCATTGTTGGCACGCTTATTAACATTGGCCAGAATCCCCGGATTGGCCGATTCCAGCCCGTACGATATCTGATGACAGCCATGCGACTTGATCGTACGCATCAGGTCCTCATTAATCGTATCCACCCGGCTGAAACAACTCCAGGTGATATCCACACCCAGATCCACTAACCCCTGGCAAAACGCACGCACCTCCTTATGTGATACCGTAAAGGTATCATCATAAAAACATATTTCCCTGATACCGAAATTTTCCTGCAGGTACTTGACCTCCTCCGCCACCTTACGCCCGGATCGAACCCGAATCTTCTTGCCGAAAATGCGATAACAAAAAGTACATCGGCCCGGACAACCCCGTGTACTCAACATGGAAACCGCCGGCAGCCGTTTGGCCGCACCCGCGGCAGGATAGTATTTATCGATAGGCAGCAAATGCCAGGCCGCCCGGGGCAGACTGTCCAGGTCGCTGATTAATTCCCGCTCGGGATTATGCCTTATACCTTCAGAAGTGCGATAGGAAACACCTTTAATCTCCTCCAAAGGCATCTCCGCAGCCAGTTCTTTTATAGTCTTCTCCCCTTCACCCCGAACCACCAAATCCACGGCTTCTTCTTCCAGAACCTCTTCCGGCAACACCGTAGGATGAACGCCGCCGAGTACGATCCGGGTCGATGGAAATTCACGACGGATGATACGGGCTATCTCACGGGCATTGGTTATCAGCGGAGTCGTAGCGGTTATACCCACCATATCGAACCGGCCCTTCTCTATCAGACGAATGCGCATACGATCCATATCCACCCGCTCGGCATGAGCGTCAAATATCTCGACCGCATGACCTTCCTCCTCCAGAACCGCCGCCATCCATGCCAGACCCATCGGAGGCATGATACTGGCCACATTGTTCCACACATTACCTTTACGCTTCACCCACGGAGGATTGATAAATAATACTCGCATAATCGCTCATTACTCCTGATTCAACGGTTTAAACTTTTGGACGGCCAGGTGGACTTAATTCTTGCAAAAACGGCGATTTACGTATCGACCTGAAACAGAGACAAATTAACCTGATTACCAAGGGCCTACCGAAAGAGACCGAAAAAATTCATTTATAAAGTTCCCTGATGCCGATGTTTACAAAGGTTAGCAAGTGTCTCAGTTAAGCTGTATATATATCAACTACCGTACAAACCTGATCAAATTTTAAGAAACGATACATGTCAGAAGCAAAGAAACATGCCGACATTAGAATATTGATTATTGTGGCAACAGGCTTATTCGTATTTCTCTACCTGGCCGCTCTGAGCAATCAGTATAAGCCTACCCCCGATAGCAGTGAGTACATGGGCCTGGGCTATTCCCTCTCTCAAGGAAACGGCTTCATATTCAACGGGTCACTCGGTAGTATCTATCCACCCCTGATGCCAATACTGATAGCGGCTGTTCTCAAGGCAACCGCCTTCTGGCAGATAACATCCCTGTCAATCCTGGTATTAAAACTGACCCAACTTGCACTGTTGGTCATGTTCGTAACCGGGTCGGTATTCCTCATGCAAAAGGTGGTAAGCCGGACATGGGCCATTGTCGGCGGGTTTCTTATATTAGCCAACATCACGGCCTTCCAGCACTGCCAGTTTATTGTCTCCGATATACTCTACGCCTGCCTGAGCGTATGGGCCCTCGTCCTGATCGACCAGCAGGCCCGCTGGAACCGCTGGCTGGGCGCTATCCTGCTCATAGCACTGGCATGCCTGGCCCGTAGTGTAGGCATTTTTTTGGTGCTGGCTACCGTGGCCTGGCTGTTATTCGGACGTTGCCGAGACCTGACCGTCAAGTCCCGCCTGAGCCGGATAGCAATCCTGCTATGTATTTCCGTACCGCCGTTTGCCTATTGGAAACTCTATCATTCTGTACAGGCTGATTACCTGAGCTACTGGCTCAGCGCCACCGGCGAAACCACCCTGCCCGGCATCATCCTCAACCGCTGGCAGGAAATGCTGCCAATCCTCCCCCAACGCAGTGCCCAGATCCTCATGAATATCGAACAGCCCGGAATACCTCTATACTTCGCCCTGATACCTTTTATATTTGTTATCGTCGGCTGGTTCAAACTATTCATCCAACGCCGCGGCCCCCTCGAATGGTATGCCTTGTTCTATGCCGGAATCATGAGTATATGGTTCGAACAGGGTACCCGCTTTTATCTGCCCGTCCTGCCCCTGCTTCTTCTCTATGGCATGATCGGCTGCCGGTGGCTCTACGAACAAATGAAACGATTGAACATAACCTCTGTCGTATTAAAAATCTTAAGCCTCCTGGCCCTTCTTACCCTCACCTGGCCCCTGACAGAGTTCCTGACCGATAAACATATACCTCATGACACCCTGACCTTCCTCCGCAGCGGCATCATTTATAGTTGCGCCGCCGCCGGCATTCTCCTGCTGATCCTGGCCCGAACCATTTTCTGGAAAGGAAAAGTACCCATAGCTCAGACCGCCCTGGGACTATTCGCAGGGATCTATGTCTCCCTGGCCCTATTATACACCGCCGGCTACGGCTTACTCGAACACGGCCTCATCAAATCACGTGGCCCCATGCTCGCCGGGTTCCAGCCCTATTACAACATGGGCCTGTGGCTCAAAGACCAGCCCGATATCGCCGAACCCGTACTCTGCGCCCAGGCCTCCATCGTACATCTGGCCGGTGCCAAACTCACCTGCCCGCCGCCCGGCTCCCAGGAAATTATCCTGGAAAATATCAAAAACAACAAATATCAAAACATCCTGCTCCTGGAACAAACCACAGCACCACCCTGCGAAAAAAATCAGCAACTCTGGCAACTCATCAACGATAATCCCAACCAGTTCAAAAAAATCCACTCCACCTCCCGCCAGAACGCCTCCTTCCACCTCTACCAACATAAGTAGCTCACCTATAAGGGTGGCATGCTTACACGCAGTGAAACGAAGCTTAAGCATACTCTTACTCATGCTGGAAGCTTGAACTATAGTTCCCCTGCCAGGATTTGGAAGCGAGGCAGGGTGTGATCAAAAAATTGCTGGTAACTTTCACAGAAATAATCGGGACATGAGTAATCGTCACTGAGAATAATACGGTCTTTAAGACACCCGCCGTGGCAATATGTACCGTACCGGCAGACCGTGCATTTATTGCCAATCTTGCGTTTGAGCCGGGCAAACTCGTCCTTTCTCTTACCCAACGCCAGTTCCGCCAGCGGCGTCTCCATGATATTTCCCAGGCGCCAGCGATCCTCCACGAAAAAGTCACAACTGAATACATCCCCGTTGTGCTCCACCACTACATACTCATTACAGCGCCGCCGGAACTTGCATACCGTATGCTCGCCGCGGAGCAGACGGGCCAGAATACTGTCAAACATCCGGATACTCAATTGACGCGGCCCAATCTCCTGCCAGCGATCAAAGATCCGGCACATAAAATCGCCGTACTGCTTCGGCGTAATACTATAATCCGTAATTTCCCCCGTCTGCGCATCACGCTCCACGCACGGGATAAACTGCAGATACTTGAAATCATTCTCAATAAAGAAATCAAAAAGCTCATCCGGCGCCGCCACATTTTTATCATTGAGAAGCACCAGGATATTAAACTCCACTTTGTGTTTACGGCAGTTATCAATCCCCTGCATAACCCTCTCAAAAGTGCCTCCTCCGACATGATCCTGCCGATAATGGTCATGATATTTCTGCGGACCATCCAGACTGATACCCACCAGAAAATTATGCTCATGCAAAAATTCACACCACCTCTCATCAAGCAGTATCGCGTTGGTCTGCAAAGAATTTCCGACCACCTGCCCCTCCCCTGCATAAACCTCCTGCAGCTCCACCACCTTCTGATAAAACTCCAGCCCCATCAACGTCGGCTCCCCCCCCTGCCAGGCAAAATGACCCTGGGCAAAACCCTGCCCCATATAATCACCCACCAGCCGCTCCAGCACCTCGTCATTCATACGATGCCGGCCCGGACCAAACAGGCCGGTCTTACCAGCATAAAAACAATACCGGCACTTCAAATTGCAATCCGGCCCGGCAGGCTTGATCAATAGCGTAAAATATTGCACAAATCATTCCTTATATATTCCAGGTATCTGAGTATATCTTAAAACGTAATTCCTGTCTATATATCCAGATAAATTCGACCCCACTGGATTTTAACATTCCAACAAGACTATAATCCTAAAACACCGAATAAACGGCCTTCTCATAAGAGATTATTATGAATATGGACACCAACAGAAATAAATGGACGAAAAAGTATAAATTCAGATTTATAAACCTGTTATTAATATTACTTATTCTCATTATAGGGATGCTTATGGCCACAGCAATGAATCAAAAAGAAAATTCCAGCCGCAATAACAAACCCGCAAATCATAAACTCAAAAACAGATTGGCTCAGGAACAAAGTCCTTACCTGCTCCAGCATGCCGACAACCCCGTGGACTGGTATCCCTGGGGCCCGGAAGCGTTTGCCAGAGCTCAAACCGAAAATAAACCGATTTTCCTGTCCATCGGCTATTCCACCTGCCACTGGTGTCATGTCATGGAACATGAGTCATTCGAAGATGAGGAAGTGGCACGCCTGCTGAACCAGACATTTATCTGTATCAAAGTGGACCGCGAGGAAAGGCCCGATATCGATAAAGTCTATATGGATGTGGCCCAGATGCTCACCCAACACGCCGGCTGGCCGCTGACCATCATCATGACACCCGAAAAAAAACCCTTTTTCGCCGGGACCTATTTTCCTAAAACAGCCCGCTTCGGCCAGATCGGCATGATGGAACTGATTCCCCGTGTAAGCAAACTATGGCAGGAAGAACCGCAAAAGTTATTGGAATCCGCCGAGGGTATCACCCAGGCCTTACAAAAATATTCCCACCAGCAAAGTACAGGAGAACTTTCGGAGTCGGTCCTAAACCAAGCCTATAACGAACTGTCCGACATGTATGATGCCGAGTTTGGGGGTTTTGGCAGTGCGCCCAAGTTCCCCACACCCCATACCCTCTACTTCCTGCTGCGCCACTGGCGCCGCACGCACGATACCCGCGCCCTGGAAATGGTCGAAAACACCTTACAGAACATGCGCCGGGGCGGCATCTATGACCATATCGGCTTCGGGTTCCATCGCTATGCCACAGACACTAAGTGGCTGGCGCCCCACTTCGAAAAAATGCTCTACGATCAGGCACTCCTGGCCCTGGCTTACCTGGAAACCTGCCAGGCCACCGGCAAAGACCTATACGCCCAAACCGCACGCGAAATCTTTACCTGCGTGCTGCGCGACATGCAATCCCCCCCCGGCGGTTTCTACAGCGCCGAAGACGCCGACAGCGAAAGCCAGGAAGGAAATTTTATCTCTGGACCATCAATGAAATAAGGGACAATCTATCAGATAATCAAGCAGATATTTTTATAAAGGTTTTCAATCTCACTGAAGAAGGCAACTTCACCAATGAAGCCTCCGGCCAACACACCGGCCAAAATATCCTGCACTTGACAAAACCACTGCCGGATATGGCATCAGAACTGGACATGTCGCCGGACGAATTAAAACAAACCATTGATGATGCACGTACCCGTTTATTCGCCCAGCGCAAAAAACGTATCCACCCTTATAAGGATAACAAAGTCTTAACCGACTGGAACGGGCTAATGATCGCGGCCCTGGCCCGCGGCGCCCGGGTTTTAGACGAACCCGAATACACACGCGCAGCGCAAAAAGCACTTGCATTCATCTTTGCTCACATGTTTGATACACATGGCAGGCTGCTGCATCGCTGGCGCCAGGGTCAGGCCGCTGTCACCGCCCATCTGGACGATTACGCCTTCCTGGTCCGAGCCCTGCTGGAAATGTACGAAACCGACTTCAATCCCGACCATCTGACCCACGCTGTGCAACTGAACCAGGACATGATCGACCACTTCTGGGACAACCAGGCCGGCGGCTTCTACTTCACCGCCGATGACGCCGAAAAACTCATCGTACGCCAAAAAGAAATCTACGACGGCGCCGTTCCCTCCGGCAACTCCATAGCCATGGGCAACCTCCTCCTCCTGGCCCGCATCACTGCCAATACCACCCTGGAAAACAAAGCCCAGATGATCACCCAGGCATTCGCCCGGCAGGTCAATTCCCGCCCCTCCGCCTACACCCAGCTGCTATGCGCCCTGGATTTCACCCACGGCCCCACCTACGAAATCACCATCGCCGGCACAAAAAACTCACCCGACACCTACGCCATGCTTAAAACCCTCAATCAAAATTTCATCCCCAACAAAATAGTTCTCCTCAATACCGGCCAACCCCCCATCACCCAACTGGCCCCCTACACCAAACACCAACCCCCCCTCAACCACCAGGCCACTGCCTACATCTGCCAAAACTACACCTGCAAAAAACCCACCACCAATCCGGATGAAATGATGAAATTCCTTACAGATTAATTTCTGGTAATTTTCCCGCTAGATTATATCGCCAAATATTCATATCAACTTACAAATAAACCACTTAACACACGACAGAAGCATTGGCGAATACCAGCCAAACGCTATTAATTATTATCGGACTTATTTATTATCCAGATTACCAGCCAAAATTGACGATATAAATCTTGCAAATTTAAGATCCAATCTTAAAATTACAAGAAATTGGAGCCGCCGATTATGGTCCCCAGACATCTTGCGAAAAAATTAAAACAGGCTATCAGGCAGTATCCCGTAGTTTCCGTTACGGGACCCCGCCAGTCAGGCAAGACCACACTGGTTCGTTGGGCTCTGCCAAAATATGAGTATGTCTCGTTAGAAAATCCCGACGAAATGGCATTTGCCCGGGATGATCCCAGGGGCTTTCTTAACCGTTTTGCCGATCAGGTTATTCTCGATGAAATCCAGCGAACCCCTGAACTGTTTTCTTATATTCAGGGCATTGTGGATAAAGAAGACCGGCCGGGCCGTTTTGTGCTTACCGGCTCACAGAACTTTCTTATCCATGAACGTATCAGCCAGAGCCTCGCCGGCCGATGCGCCATTTTATTTCTTCTGCCGTTCAGTCACGCAGAATTAAAACAAAAAAATCCCGTCGATCCGGACACCCTCGGCAAACTCAGACAAAAAAAAACATCTGAAGAGCAAAAACTCTTTGATACTATGTTTAAGGGCGGTTATCCACGTATCCACGATAAGGACCTCAACCCCAACGATTGGCTGGCCAATTACTCTCGAACGTATCTCGAACGCGATGTCCGTAACATTGTGAATGTTGGTAATATTGAAACATTTACCCGCTTCCTGAGACTGTGTGCCGGCCGTTGTGGCCAGTTGCTCAACCTCTCTTCCATCGCCGTCGATTGCGGTATCTCTCATGACAGCGCTCGACGCTGGCTCTCTATCCTGGAGAGCAGCTTCATAATCTACCTGCTCCGGCCACATCATAAGAACTTTAATAAACGCCTGGTCAAGTCGCCCAAGTTATACTTTCTGGATACGGGACTATTGTGCTATCTTCTTCGTATCCGTAACCCCGACGAACTGGAAATACACCCCGGCCGCGGCGCCATTTTCGAATCCTGGATTATCTCCGAGACAATCAAGGCTTATTTCAACCAGGCACGCGAACCCGATATTTTCTTCTGGCGCGATTCGTCCGGCCATGAAATTGACTTGCTTTTAGACCGCGGCCGTGAAATTCTACCGGCCGAAATCAAGTCCGGACAAACCGTTACCAACGATTTCTTTACCGCTTTAAATTATTGGCGCAAATTATCCCAACAACCCGATCTCCCCGCCAGCCTCATCTACGCCGGCACAGAATCCTTCCAGCGCCTTCACACCTCCGTCATCTCATGGTCCCAGTGGACCTGAAAATACCCTCATCCTTCAAATAACAACTCTATACCTTGTCCATCTCGTCAACCACGTCCATTCCGCCCATCAAGTCCAACACATCCGATTCGTCCGACAGGTCCGATGACCCTCCCCACGCCGCTAAAAATTCATAATTTATCGTGCTTCTGACTTTTAAAAAGATACTGTCTTACTCTATTCTTACCATCTTTCATATCACTAACATCGTATCCCTTTCTTTACTTACAACAACCAGATCGTCAATGTTAATCTGCCCATGTCGTGGTTTCCTGTTTGAGGATGTCCAGATAGAGATGGCCGTAATCAGTATAACGATCCCCCTGCGTATAATCGGTTCCCGATTCCGTATTATCCTTATTGGTAGGCACGACTGTTCCAGCCGTGGCTTCGATCTGGGTATCTTCGTGCCACTCGTTAAATGAAGTAATCATTATCATATCCCCTGCCAACGGATCGGCTTTGGGTACGACTATCTCTTTGAGCATCTTACGAAACAGGTCGCCCTCGGCCGAGAGAGGATTATCCGTGAAATAACGCGGGGCGCCGCGGTGGCCCGGCCGGATAGCCTTGTCATTGAATCCGGGCGAGGCGCTCGGTATCAATCCTACGCCTGCACTGTGGGCGGCTGTCCCGGCATCGTTCATTATGTCCGCCCACCTGTCAAGGGCTTTTTGAGTTGATCCGAAAACACCCATGGCGGGGCCATATACGTCATACGCCGTTACCGCGTCCCACTTAACCGCGTCAGTCGATTTGTAATGACGTCCGAAGATATCATCTGCGACAATATACAGGTCCGGATGTGCAGAACGCAACGCGCCCAGCTCGGCCCCGCCCTTCCCGCGAAAATACACGCGGGTTAAATAGATAAAGACAACGGGCCGGCCGTCAACCTTCAAATAGTTGGGATTATTGAAGTAATACTTTGCAAAAAACTGAAAATCAGGCAGCAGATTCGCATAATCAGGTTTTGAAAAAGAGCCCAGCCTGCCCGTTGATTCATACAGGATCGCATACTTAAGTTGGCCGGCCTGCGCATGGGTCAGGATGGTGTTCCTGAAAACATTGTCAGTGAAATCGTCCGGGCCCCACCAGCTCACTGCCCAGAACGTTATGTTCGCTCTGAGGCTTTGGCTGATATGTTGGGCGATAAGGTTGGGATCGGAACTATTATACAGACCCGCCAGAGGATATTGACGGGGAACCAGACTGCTGCGTAAAGAAGCGAAATCGTGCCCGCCTGCTCCGGGCCCGTACCAGGGATAATAATAAGCACCGACAAGACACTCGTCTGCCCAAACCACGCCGCATAGTAAAATTGCAATAAGACTTATAACCAGTAATGATCTCATTTGTTCTCCTTCGAAAATCTATTTAAACATCGCCCCTTAGTCTTGTCCAGTACAAAAATCTATTTAAACACTATCCCTTAGTCTTGTCCCCGAAGGGACAACCGATAATAGCCCGCCAATTTCAGAACATTTTGCCTCTGTGACATAAACCATGCTAAAATATGATTTACTTATTAGCCCCGAAGGGGCGAAAGTACAAACCAAAATCGTAATAATATAATTGTTAATTGTTTCATTTACATTAAGTTATCCCACAAATGCAAAATGTTCTTTTATTGGTGGGTTTGGACATAAAAATAAATTAAGTCCCGTTAGGGACGACCGAATACTTTTTACAAGTCGCTGTCCCTTACTTACCTTCTAAAAGAAGCTTCTCAAAATTACTTTCCCTTACTCTATTCTGGATTACTCCCTCAGGATGGAATTTCTGCCAAGAATCCTTGTATCATTCTCACGTCTAGAGTATAATAGTCGGGAAGTGGCCTGGTAACGTAGAGAAGTAAATATATACATTGTTATATGGCAATTTTTAGATGAGCATGTGTGCTGGAATTCGGGCGGTGATTTTTGATTTGGGGCGGGTGGTTGTGGATATAGATTTTTCCAGGAGTATGTTTCGCTTGTTTCGGGAATTTGACCAGCCATCCGAAACCATTATCAAGACATTAATGACCGATGATTTGATTCATCAATATAACACCGGCCAGATCCTGCCAAGACAATTTTATGATGCTGTCAGAAAACGGTTTGATATTGATATACCATTTGCTGAATTCCAGAATTTATGGTGTGATATCTTTTCACCTATGCCGGGAATGGAAAGTCTGATTCAGGAACTGGTTGGACACGTCAAACTCGGCCTGCTTTCCAATACCGACCCGCTCCACTGGAAACACATTTACACAAATAATCCCATAATGAAAGTATTTAGCAAGCCGACGCTGAGTTTTGAGATTGGGATGCAGAAGCCGGAATTGGAGAGCTTCCGTATAGCGGCACGAGATGTAGATACTCCGGTGGAATATTGTTTGTATGTTGATGATTTACGGGAGAATATCGAAGCAGCGCACACAGCCGGTATGAAAGGATTACACTTCATTAACGCCGAACAGCTTCGGAAAGAATTGGTGGTAAAAAATATTTTGTAAATTCAGAGGAATGGATTAGTACCGTTGAGAGAAGTTTTCAAAAAGTAACTGTCCCCTTCCCAATACCTCATCCCTGTAAGTCCGTGTCTATCCCTGCAAGTCCACCATGTCCACCATGTCCACCATGTCCACCATGTCCGATCCACTCATCCCTTTCATACTCTTCACACTTTTCACTTTGTACCGGTCCTATCCGTCCTATTAGACCTATCAAATCTTTAGACAGCATAACAGAGTGGAGTTAGGAGTGGAGTTAGAGTGGAGTTAGGGAGTGGAGTTAGGGGAGTGGAGTTAGGGGAGTGGAGTTAGGGAGTGGAGTTAGGGACACTGTTTTATTCTAGGAGTGGAGTGGAGTGGAGTTAGGGAGGAGTGGAGTTAGGGACACTGTTTTATTCTAGTGCCACACAAGATGCCACCGTCAAAAGTATTAAGCCTTGAAAAAGGCATATAACTACTTTAATTTATAATATTTTATGGATTTTTTGCTTTACTG
>JAFGHE010000271.1 GCA_016930295.1 Sedimentisphaerales bacterium | reverse complement strand
TGCTTGAGCTTGAGCATCGGCAGATAACGCTCAAATCGCGCCATCGCATCGCGAAATCGTTTTAACTCCGGTCGTGTTAATTTAAACTTGGCTGCCATCTGTTAACTGTCACTTTCCTTTTTAGCCTCAAAAGGGCAAAAGACTCTTTCACCTGTTCTCCTGCTTACCTGTTCAACTGCTCTATTACGCCGTCACTAACTCTTTTGCATTTTCTGCGTTAGCTACAGACTTTTTTTTTGGCCAGTACTTGTCAATATTCGCACGACGAATACCGGTCTCCGCCGGATCGAAACATTCCGCCAGAATCTCCCAGCATAAATCCAGCGCTTCGAACAGGGGAATATTCACCGACAGGTCCATAATCTTGTCTTCAAAAAGCTGGCCGTAACGGAGCAGCTTGTTATCCCACGCACTCATCTCGAAACCCATATCCCGCTTCTCCCGGCTCTCCCGGCATAAGGCATAAAGCTGAATACAGGCGTTCATGATATCTCGATGGTCGTCACGTGTCTTGCCGTTCACCTGCTGTTTCAAACGAGACAGCGAGCCAAACGGCTCAATACGCCCGTTACGAAGGTAAAACTGACCTTCCGTAATATAACCGGTATTATCCGGCACCGGATGCGTTACATCATCGCCCGGCATCGTTACACACGCCAGAACCGTAAGCGAACCGGCGCCGTCAAAATCCACCGCCTTTTCGTAACGACGCGCCAACTGACTGTACAAATCGCCCGGATATCCCCGGTTCGAGGGAATCTGCTCCATAATAATCGATATCTCTTTAAGTGCATCGGAAAAAGCCGTCATATCCGTCAATAACACCAGCACCCGCTTGTTCTCCAGCGCAAAATGCTCGCCCACCGCCAGACACATATCCGGAACCAGCAGGCATTCCACCACCGGGTCGGCCGCCGTATGTACGAACATTATCGTTCGACCCAGTACGCCGCCTTCATCAAACGCCTGGCGAAACTTGAGATAATCGTCATGACGCAGTCCCATACCGCCCAGAATAATAATGTCGGCGTTCGCCTGCAGACCCACACGCGCCAGAACCTCGTTGTACGGCTCACCCGCCACCGAAAAAATCGGCAGCTTCTGAGATTCCACCAGCGAGTTGAAGATATCTATCATCGGAATACCCGTATCCACCATGTTGTCCGGCATCCGGCGCCTGACCGGATTCACCGACGGCGTGCCGATATCCACACAATCGATCTCGACCGGCGGCCGGCCGTCTCGAGGCTCGCCCGCTCCGTTAAAGATCCGGCCCAGCATCTCCTCGCCAAACGCAACCTGCATCGGACGATGAAGAAACTGAACCTTATCTCCCGTCGATACACCCTGTGTGCCCGCAAATACCTGCAGGGATACGTGATCGCCTTCCAGTCGTATGACCTGTGCCAGTGAAGGACCACGACGCGTCTTGATCACCGCCAGCTCATCATAGCCCACTCCCGTGGCTATCACCGTCACCACGTTACCTGCAATTCGAATAATTTCATCGTAATATTTTTTCATTGTCTGCAACCCTTATGAATAAGGTAGCTCAAGCATCCTGCTTGAAGAAAAGTAACTCAGGCTTCCTGCCTGAAATTCTATGGTTCTTAGCGACAAACCCTGCATCATGCGGATACAATCTCCACTTCCTCCAGAATGCCCTTGACCTCGATAAAGTCATTGATTTTGGATTCAATCTCCTTGAATTCATTACTGTCACCGGCGGCATAATTCCAGTTACGGAACAAATCAGAAATGTGGACCAGCGTACGCCGGGCCTGCTCCTTATCCACAAAATCAAAATCCATATCCAGAACCGCCAGCATTTTATCAAACACGAATTTCTGCCGTTCCGCCGGCGTGGCCGCGTCCACCTCGTCAAACGCGTTCTGCTGCAGAAAACAGTTGTCAAAAAAGTCGGCCTTGAGAGATACCGTAAAATCTTCCACCGAGGTGCCTTCTTCACCTACCACCGTCATCATCTGCTGAATCTCATTGCCGCGCCGCAATAAATCGTTGACCCGGCCGACTTTTTCCGATTCGATAATACCGCCATATTTGCTCCATGAATCCAGCGGATCAATCGAGGGATAACGACGGGCGTCACTGCGGGCACGCGATAAACCATGAAACGCGCCCACCACTTTCAGCGTGGCCTGCGTGACCGGCTCCTCAAAGTTACCACCGGCCGGACTGACCGTGCCCCCAATCGTCAGCGTTCCGATCGTGCCGTCCTTCAACTCAAGGGCGCCCGCCCTCTCATAAAAGGCCGCAATCCGGCTTTCCAGATATGCCGGGAACGCCTCCTCGCCGGGTATCTCCTCCAAACGGCCCGATACCTCACGCATCGCCTGCGCCCAGCGCGAGGTTGAATCGGCCAGAATTAATATATTCAACCCCATCTGCCGGTAATATTCTCCCAGTGCCGCTGCCGTATAGACCGACGCTTCCCGCGCCGCTACCGGCATCGACGATGTATTACATATTATAATCGTTCGTTCCATCAGGTTCCGACCCGTTCGCGGATCAGTCAGCTCCGGGAACTCTCGCAGCGTCTCCACTACTTCACCGGCACGCTCGCCGCATGCGGCTATAATCACTATATCAATCTCCGCGTGACGAGAGGTTATCTGCTGCAACACCGTCTTACCCGCGCCAAACGGGCCCGGTATGCAATAGGTCCCGCCACGCACCACCGGGAACATCGAATCAATAATTCGAATCCGGCTCACCAGCGGCTCGGTCGGCATTAAACGCTTGCGCGATATATTCAATGGAATCTTGGTCGGCCAGTTCTGCTGCATCATCACCGACTGCTCCTGACCGTCAGGACCGCTCAAAACGGCTATCTCTTTATCAACCGTGTAGCTCCCGTCACCCACAATGCTTTTTATCGTCCATTCACCCTGCAGCAGGAAGGGAACCATAATCCGGTGAGTAAACAGACCTTCCGGCACCGTGCCCAGCGTATCGCCCGCCGTTACCCTATCACCCACCCTGGCAACCGTGGTAAAATCCCATTCAATGTCAGTCTGCAGACCATCGATATACTGGCCCGGCACCAGGAAAAAACCCACCTGCTCCGCCAGACGTGGCAGCGGATTCTGCAGCCCGTCATATATCTGGCCCAGTAGCCCCGGCCCTAATGTCACCGATAACATCTCATCACGGAACTCGACCGTGTCGCCCACTTTCAGACCTCGTGTCTCTTCAAATACCTGTAAGTCCACCAGCCGGCCGCGGATCCGGATCACCTCACTGAGCAGCTTCGCTCCGTCACTGCGATAGCAGTAACAGATAGAATTCTGTACAACCTGCCCGTCCGCCTCGGCCACCACCAGGTTACCATATACTACTACGATTTTACCTTTCACGGGTTATTTCCTTTCTGACGATTATCAAATTTGTATTTAACGGCTCAATACACCTGCCGGTGTCGTTTGACCGGCATGATTTATTCGATGCCAACGCTGCAATAACAAGAGCTTCGCCGCGTAAGCGCCCAGTTCATCATCTTCAAATGAAAACCACTCATCATGATCCACCAGCCACTGCCAACGCGAACGGTCCAGTGCTCCCAGACCCGCCAGAGGACTCGCCGACCCGGACCACTCATTTATCACCGAATCAAAATTAACGTCCGGATCAGACAGGTCCGCGGCCACCAGATAATCACCAGCCTCCAGGTTCAGCGCCTTCGCACGCGCCTCCGCCAGCCCGTTACGCAGGGCCACCTCATAACCCACCCAGTACTTCAGAAAATCGCTGCCCACTTTATCCGCTATCCGCGCCGCTTCATGGAAGTAACTCTCCCACAACCGGTCCACAAATGCCCGCGGGCCGTTATCCGAACTCACCCCCGCCAAAAACACCGGCAGCGGCGACTCGCCCCGAACCTGATCCATCGTCATCACCGTAAGATCAACCTCTTCTTCACCGATCTCATGGGCGCCGAACGACTGATACTGTAACAGGTCGTCACTCAGAAAGATTATCTCCAGCATATAATAAAGACCGGGGATATGCTCCGCGTACTCCAGCAACTCCGTCGTACTTATCAGAGGCTCACTGCCAAAATCGCCCAAGCCGGGCAAGGCACTCAATATATAATAATTATGACTTGCCATAATAGATTCCTGGTTTATGTGTCTGTTTATTTGCTGGTTTCGTCCACTTCGCCGGCCGCCTCCCGGAGGATATCCTTCAGGTTGTCGCTGACCATGTCCAGCAGCGTCTCCACCACCGACTCCACCGTGACATCCACCGTGGCGCCGCTCACCTTATACTCAAATCCGGCCTGCTTCAAATGACCCTTAAAGTCTATCGTGGCCTGATTCGTCTCCGCCGTCTTACGCAGCTTCCTGATAACCCACTCGGCCAACTGCTTGCTCACCTCAGGCTTGACATGTATCTCAAACCGTTGACCACGATCCAGGTCGGCCCGCGCATACTCTACCACCAGGTCATGCAGCATGGGAGCCAGAAATTCCGGGTCATCAAGTTTCTGTTCCACCGGCCCGGTCAAAACCGTCTTCAGCGTCGCAATCACCGACTGACGCAAACCCAGTATCGCATCTCGTGAGGCCAGCTTCAGTTCCGACTGGCTCTTACTGACAATCGCCTCGGCCTCTTTCCTGGCATCAGCTAGGATCTTCTCCGCCTGGCTGCGCGCTTCATTGATGATCTCCTGGGCCTGCTGACGAGCCTCATTCTTGATCTCCTCTGCCGCATCATGACCGGCCTGAACACCCTCGCTCTGTAACTTTTCCACAAATGATTCTATTGTTTCAACCATAATATCGGACTCCACTTAACGTTATCTTACTTTCTCCTCACTTCTACCTGTATTACACACCAGTGCAATCCTAAACTATTTAATTATATCACCTTAACATCTTTTGGGTACTGACGGAACATTTTTTTTAAACCACTTTTTATTACCGTAAAGCTCTATATTCGCTTGTTTTAACAGATAATATACTATTTCCTTCTCGGTTAAACAAATAGACGACTTAACATAATTCCTGTGTCTTCGAATTCTCAATACCCCTGCCTTACCTGATAATCCGACAAACTGGGCACACCAACCGCCCCCTTCGAGCATTCCTATATCTTAATAACATCACGCCATAACGCCAGAAAGAATATCCCGTTTTTTATCAAAAACCCCTGACCTCGAACTCACAACGTTATTTTAATGCCTCTTGTTTAAAATGACGCCCAGCGTCAAAAGATGTTTAAGCTTTGATTCTGACTCATTAAGCCTATTTTACGTTGGTAAAATTGACTTTTGACGGTAGCATCTAAAATATCCCTGAAAATCCGTATCATCCGTGTTATCCGTGTGCAAATATCGAATTTACTCAGAAATGAACTCACCCCGCTCCAGCTCCGGATGCTGCTTCCGGATCGATTCAGTCAGTTCCCGAATCCACTCCTTCGGCGCCGGCGCCACCACCCGGATCAGACCCTCCAGGTCCGCCTGTTTATCTTCATACTCCTCATGCAGGTAATAATCCATATTCACCTGAGTTACCACAAACTGGGCCATCTTCTGCATCATCGCCGGACTCATATTATTCAGATTCAAAGGCATCTTGCGCAGTTCATTACGCAGCAGCCCCAGCCATTCCAGCGGCATCTCCAGCAGTATCCGCAGCAATTCCTCAGTAATTTCGTCCATACCCTTAAAATCGACCTTCCCCCCTCCCGGCTTTAACCCTCTCCCCTCGGTAAAAGCCTGAATTCCATTACGATTTATACGCACCCCCAAATATTAAAAATCCCAAATCAACAATCAACAATCATAAATCATAAATGAAATATATCCCCAACTCCCCTCCTTTCAAAGGAGGGGTGTCCGCAGGACGGGGTGGTAATTCCCCCAACCAGGAGGGGTGTCCGCAGGACGGGGTGGTAATTCCCCCAACCAGGAGGGGTATCCGCAGGACGGGGTGGCAACTCCCCCAACCAGGAGGGGTGTCCGCAGGACGGGGTGGTAACTCCCCTCCTTTCAAAGGAGGGGAATTAAAGGGGTGGTTATTATTCCCTTGCCCCGTATTGTCAGGAGAGAGAATTTTTAATAGCACTTGCAGGAGATACTGTTTCATACCTTCACACTTTTCACTTTTCACTGTCTGTAGGTTCACCCCCACATGCGTGTGGAAAATTTATCCTCCGTAGCCTTGTGCGAAGGGGGATCCGTCCACCCCGCCCAGTGAAACGACGTCCCGAACTCGCTTCGGGATCCATCTCCTCCACTCCATCCCCAAAGTCCGACCTGTCCAAATTGCCCCACAGGTCCGAACAAATAAATTTTTTAGACAGGATGGACAGGATTTTTAGACACGGACCTGCCCTGAGCGATGTCGAAGTATAAACTCAAACTGACGTAATCTCTCTAATCCCGCATTTCTTTAGATACTCTGCTACTCCATTATAAAATTCAGGAAGACGGGTGTCGTCTTTATAATCACCTTCCGGCACCCAGATAACTATTCCTTCACGCGCACGCGTCAACAAGACTCTATATTTATTTTTTATATACTGCTGTATCACATCATCGTTGACGTTCTGCCATTTAGTACCTTTGAAAATCCGGTACTGCCAACCGTTATCATCAAACCTGAAATCACCACCCCAACAAACGCAAGTAAAATCCAACTCCAGCCCCTGTACACCAAATTCCGTTGCAGGTAGTTCCAGAAAACATGAACTTCTTACATCCGATGATGCATTCAAAAACCACTTTGGTACTTCAAGTTCGAACTGAACATCTAGTCCATAAGCCCTAAGCCGTCTTGCCCCTGAACTTGCAGTTATTCCGCTCCGCCTTAATCCTCTCTGTTTTTTTACTAACCATCGCTTGGCATTTTCTAATGATCTGGTCATAAAAAAAGGATAATCATTTAATTTTGTTTCATACACTTCACGGGCAAGGTCACATTCTACATCCAGTAAAAGACCAACATATTTCGATAGACTCTCTGCTTTGTAAGACCGTATCGCTACATCCAAATGCAACAATTCTGATTCTATAATAGTTACATCGTCAGGTTTCTTTTTAAATAATACCATTCCACCAGTACTATGATCTCCCTTTTGAAGTTTGGGTGATACCATTACTTGCCAATGTCTGAACTTCTCCTTAATAGTTTTACCCCACTGTTCCAATCCAGCTTCCCCGCTATTGATTTCCTGCCCGCCTCCAATCAAAGCGATTATTACTGCCCACCCCGGATGACGGTCCATAATTGTCAATAGCATCTCGGCTTCGGCATAATTACGATTCCATTTCTTTTTGGATTGCTTGGCATCCCATGCTCGTTGTGCTTCGTCAAATATTAATACCTTATCAGCAGGAATCTTGTCTTGATACTGCTCAGGATGTTCGCCAAAGTTGTCATCGATAAATAAGTGAACATTATGAACAAAGGTCGTTACTTTTCTTCTGGCTTCTTTGAGTGTGACCTTATTTTGATTTGCGTTATCTCTGGCTAAAGCCTCTTGAAGTACTTTGACGAGTGGTCCATTACCAGACAAAAACACTCCCAGATCACCGTCATGCAGATCATGATTATGGACAATATTCAAACCCGCAAGGGTTTTACCCGATCCCGGTACTCCGGTGATAAAACAGATGAGCTTCTTATTAGCCTGTTTTGCCTGGCGAATAGCTTCCAAAACAGCATTCGTAGTCTTGGTAAGATTCTCTGCACCCGCATGAGAGCGGGTAATCTCTCTTACATTCTGTCCAGCATAAAGTGATTGAGCCGCTTCGATAATAGTCGGCGTTGGTTGATAATTACCATTATTCCAGTATACTCCATCTATATCTTTCAATTCAGGACACCTGTATTTTTGATAAATGCTTTCCAACGCCTGTTGCAAACAGTCTCGATTTGTACAGTGTACCAACTTTACATAATCATTTTCGTCCGGAACTGGTACATAATCCTGAGCATCGGTCGCAAGCAATATCGGCACAATCACCCGTTTATATGACGGCTCATGAAAATCTCTTAAGTCAAGACAGTAATCCTCCACCTGATCTCGGTCGGCTTTATGGTAAACACTTCCTCCATCTTTGAGTTCAATAACAATAATTATATCCCTGGCAAGCACTACTATGTCGATTCGTTTTCCACGCCTGGGAATAGGGAATTCATATAATATATACCATGAGGAAATCTCGCCCCGATCCATTTTTCCCAATGTTTCTCTGAGTATTATTATCTGATTTTTCCAGGATTCGATCAAACGTCCCCGGGTCTGGTCATATTCTGCGCCAATCCGTTTTGATAACTTGCCAATAATCGCGTCCATATCCTCCTTAAGAAAATTTAAAACAAAATCAGAATAATAAGCCGGCACCTCCGCCTCCTTACCTTTTTTTCTCTACCTGCTTTATCAATTCATTGGCAGATATACCCATAGCGTCACAAAGTCGAAATAATGTATCAATAGTAGGGGACTTTTTATCTCTTTCCAGTAGGCTAACGTAAGTACGATGTATTCCCGCCTGAAACGCTAACTCCTCTTGTGTTAAGCCTGCCTTCTCACGATATTTCCTTAACTCATTACCTAGCATGCTGACTATAGTACACATTTCCCACTCTATCGTCCTCAGACTATAGTCTGAGTAATATCTTCCCTCTCATATGTGATATAGAAATCCAGATTTCTATACTTATTCCTGTTCCTACCTTTACATAAGTGACATTTCTTACAAATTTTTGTCTTTTCCCCCTTTTCCCGGCAAACATGCTTCACCCATCTGTGATATCTCCAGACAAAAACTATAAGCCCCTTAATATCAAAAGCTTAAATTCTCTGTGTCCTCGGTGCCCTCTGTGGCAAAAACTCTTAATCCTCTTATTAACAATAAATTAACTACCCCTGACCGCAGACTCACAATCCACAACTGTTTGAGTACCTTTCCCCGGCCGAAAAACAGCGTCCATCCATCTAAATCCGTATCAAAATTTTGTGTCTTTTGCACCTCTTTGTGGCTAAAAAATAAAAATTCTGCCCGCTCTAATTCCCTCTATTCCAGCCAGTTGCGCTGGCTTGCCTTAACGCCTTGTGAAACAATAGCTTACACTGTTTCTTGCAAGGCTTTATCAGGCAATAAGTTACATTAAAAACCCCCAAAGATCCCAAGTAAAAAACACGAATGTCCCACGTGGGACATTCATAAAATATACCACCTAAAAACTCCAAAAATCCAAATTGTCCCACGTGGGAATTACCCAGTTTAACATCAGACACAAAAACTCAAATTGTCCCACGTGGGACATTCCTGAAAATTCACAGGGGTGGCCGCGCTTGTCCGCCGCAGGCGGACAAACGATGCGTAAAACAACTCTTAACCCGTTTCACTATGAAAAATCCCGAAGAATATAATGTTGAAGCCAAAATTGTCCCACGTGGGACATTCCTGAACTTACCTCCGTTCCGGGACACAATTCGAGCACCATTACGGCGTCCAGCGGATGGGCAGGTCGTGGTCGATGTTGAGCAGGTCCAGTACCCGCCCGACGACAGTGTCAACCAGGTGGTTGATGGTTTCGGGTTCGTTGTAAAAGGCGGGGCTGGCCGGGCAGATGATACCCCCGGCGCCGGTTATGGTGAGCATGTTTTGCAGGTCGATGGCGGAGAGCGGCATTTCGCGGTGGACCAGGATGAGCGGGCGGCGCTGTTTAAGGGATACATACGCGCTGCGCTGCAGGAGTGTCTGCGCCAACCCGGAAGCAATGGCGGCTACCGAGTGGGACGAGCAGGGACACACGACCATGGCATCTACAGGAAACGAGCCGCTGGCCGGCGGACTGAACATATCTTCGTTATCATGAATTGTGACACGCTCACTGGCCCGGCCCAGCAGGCCCTGGGCCGTAAAATCAGTAACCGACATCTCGTCCAGAAAAATCTGGCGCGCCACGCGCGTGGCTACCACATGAATTTCCCTGCCGGCCTTTTCCAGCAGATCCAGCAGACGCTGACCATAGATAGCGCCACTGGCCCCGCTAAAGGCCAGGATTATTTTTTGGGGAGGATGGTTCGACATGAAAATGTCTCCTGATAAACGGCATAATCAACCACGCCACGCCGGCGCCGACCGCCAGGCCAACAAAAACCGCTATAACGATCCAGAGAGAAAATGTATTGCCGACGGACGGGTCAGCCAGTGGCTCCGGGCCGGACAGATACGCATCCGCCAGCACCCCGGCGATAATTGCCGTAATGATCGGCAGCAGAAAAGCCACCGCACTGGAAAGGGACAGACCCACCGGGCTGAACGGCCCCCTACGCGACAGGGACCACACCTGCCGGCATGTGTCCGACGTGGGACAGCCCGCACAATGAGAATCATCCGTTTGCCCGGCACCCGGATCTGACTGAGATGGTGTGGTGGAATCCAGTGATATGTGCTTGTCCTGCGACATGGTATTTGAAATCATTTCAAAAAAAGAGACACGATTCAGCTCGTCGTTTGCGTCACTATTTTTGGAGTGCCTTGTTAACCGCTTCCAGCATCAGGGCGATGGCCCTGTCCCTGGGATCATACTCCACCGCCTTGACCAGGTTCTCGCGCGCCTGCTCCAGTTCGCCGGTATTATACAGAATATACCCCTGCAAAAACATGAGCAGCGGCTGATGCGATCGGGTTTTCCATAACTCCAGATCGTTCAACTGAACTTCGTACTCTTCCTTACTGACAAAAATATTGATAATGTTAACTTTGGTTTCAGCCAGCGACGGGGACAGTAGAATGGCTTTCTGAAGGTAATGAGCCGAACTCATGAATTCTCCGGCGCCAAATAAAGCATGCGAGCGCCCCAGGTAGGACCGGGGATTATTGGGCATGAACATCGCCGCGTTATCAAAGGCGTTGGCCGCCTGATAGTAAAACCGCTGCTGCATCAGGCGTTCGCCCCGTTTCATATAATAATCAAATTGCTCCTGATAGGCCTGGGATATATCTATGAGCGGCACCTCCGCCGTGATTTCCTGGTCACCGGAAGAACCAGGCGCTACACCTGACAGCGGGATATTCAAGATGGAATTTTCTTCATCATTCTCATTAATAATATTTTCTTCATCAGTCTCATCGAGTGGAGGCTTAAAGAGAGCCAGAGGATCAAAAGCCGGGATTTGCCCCATATCATCCGGCTGACCGGAAGCCAGAGTATCTTCTTCGGAAAACAGATAATCTAATGGTGACGGCATGGTCAGACCGGCAGCCGTTTCCTGTTCGGAAGAATCCTGACTCTCTGGTGGACGGCTCTCCTCATCAAGTATGAGCTCATTGATTTGTTGTTGGGATAAAATCTGCTCCGATTCATCTCTGGGCTGCCACTGGCGCGGAAAGGTTTCCGGCTGGGGACTGAATTCAACATCCACAAGAGGTTTCTCTTCCCACGGTGATTGGATATTGAATAAGTCCGGATTCGAATCCGTGGAGACGTTCAATTGCGGTATATCGGAATTGCCGCCCAGGGTATAGGATCTGCTTAAAGGCCGCGATATCTGGCCGGAGCCGCCTATATCAGGCATAAGAAGACTTGCGCCGACCGGTGTTATGGATGGACTATAAACATTTTGGGTATCGATTATGGAACCACCCCGGGTGCTTGTAATTGATCTGGAGTAATCCACGTACGGCTGGGGAGAGCCAACCGGATATAACAGGGAGCCTGTCCCGAAGCTATCCCGGCGGAAATTGCTGAGCGTACCGCTGCCCAGAGTATCCTGAAACTCTAAGGGACTGGTGTACGGAATCGGGCCCTGAAAACTGGCCCCTCCGCTCATATTGCCCGTGATATAAAGATTATTTCGAGGGAGTATAGAATCAAAACGATCATTCGTATTCAGTCCCATGGATCCCAAACGCGGATTGGCATCGAGGAGATGACCCTCCTGGGATACGTACCATTGGCAGAAGGCCGGCCGAGTGAGTACTAATATTATCCAGATCGTAATTAAAATATTATAATTAAATAACTTATGAAACACCTGGCGAGAATTGCCTATCTTCACATCAGATATTTCAGGTAAATTTTTCATTGGACATTCCAAAAAAACGTTTATTTTGGACGCCAGCGTCAAAAGTATTGCGAACGCTTGTTTCTGGATTAAAAACAACGGTTTTAGTGCCAATATCCACTTTTGACGGTGACATCATTTTGTACTCGAGGTAAATAATGATGGTTCTCTATAGGAATTATAACCTATTTCATTGCTTATCATCGGGACTAAGTGGAAATTTATATATAGTTATTATGATTTTTTATGTTCTTTTGTTTGGAAATTATTCCCAGACTGATTTGAATAATTTGGCATGGCTCCCCAATTCAGCTTGATATTCAGTAGTCGCCACTGATTATGGTTAGGATTGGATACCAATAAAAACCTGGCATTGGAGGGGGTAATGATAATTTGGTCTTTGCTATGTAGGAAGGTGTGGATTTGGCCGTCCACAACGACGACGGCACCTGGAGAGGCCTCATCAGTATTAGGAAGTACAAAACCGGGTGTCTGAGCATCGCGGCAGCGAAGTATAATTGGCTTATCCAGATCAACTACTAACGGTCTAAAACTCAGAGAATGTGCGGCTAAAGGAGTAATAACGGCTGCTTTGATGGAGGAGGCCAGTATAGGGCCGCCCGCGGAGAGATTATAAGCGGTGGAGCCAGTGGAGGTGGCCACAATGAGCCCGTCGCCGGCACAGCAGGCCAAATAGTCATCACCGATAGTAATAGTAACTTCGATCATACGAAAGGGTGGGCCTGCGGTAACAGTAATTTCGTTGACAACGGTGGTAGAAAAATCGGATCTGTCTGGTCCGATAATACGGCAGTTTAGCATAGCCCGTTGGGTATAAGGTTGTTCTTGAGAGACAATATTTTCATATTGTTGTTTTAGTTCATCAATGGAAAATTCTGCCAGGAACCCCAATTTTCCCATATTGACACCGATAATGGGGATCTGTTTTTCCCCCAGGGCCCTGACGGTTCCTAAGATCGTGCCGTCGCCTCCCAGTACAATGACAAAATCGGCCGGGGGCAAATTGGCATAATCGATATTCCGAACGATATTATGGGCTACCAGTTCAGCGCGCGAATCCAGCCATTCCAAAAGTGACCGGCCTGTGGTGCCGGTTTCAGGCTTATTGGGATTAATTAAGAGGATAATTTTTTTTCTGGAAGTCTTTTTCATTTAACTATTATTTAAACTTATGATGGATTTTTAAACATAACTATCTGAGACGGTTCAGATTGAAACGGTTACCTGGCGATTTTTAAGGTTTTGCCCGGCTGAGATTGTTCCTGGTGAGCAACGGATGTTACATTTAGAATCTGGCGGACGGTATCAGCAATACCGTTCGTTGACAGGTGGTATAAATCAAGTTGATGACGGCGTGTATTATGTTCAATAAACCGGTCCGGCAGTGCCATGCAATGGATTCTGTTGGTATCGAGTTTATGGTTCTGGCCGAACTCCAATACGGCAGACCCGAAGCCGCCGGAGAGAAAATGTTCTTCGAGGGTAATGATCGGCATTTTTCTGCCGGGCTCTAAAAGACTGGTTAAAAGCTGTTCATCAAGCGGCTTGGCAAATCGTGCACTTACGACCGCTAAATCAATACCTTCGGTTTCGAGCATATTGGCGGCCAACAGGGCATCGTAGGCTACTTTGCCATAGGCTATGACCACGGCATCTCTGCCCCGGCGCAGCCAGGCAGCGCGTCCCAGTTCAAATGGGGGGCAGTGATAATCGGCCACGGCTTTATCCAGGACCGGTACCAGGTCACGTGGATAACGTAAAACGCATGGTTTGCCTGATTGCAGAGCGAAGGTCAAAGCGGCACTGATTTCTCTTTCATCCATAGGCGACATTAAGATCATATTAGGCAGGCATCGGATATAAGCGATATCGAAGCAGCCATGATGGGTAGCGCCGTCACTGCCCACGAGTCCGGCGCGGTCCATGCATAAGACCACGGGCAGATTTTGCAGGGCCACCTCCTGGAATAACTGATCGAAGCATCGCTGCATAAACGTGGAATATATGGCGACAACCGGTTTCATGCCTGATTTGGCTAATCCAGCGGCGATATCAACGGCGGCGCTTTCGGCAATGCCCACGTCGATAATGCGGTCAGGAAACGAGGCGCGCAGTTGGGCCAGGCCGGTCCCGTCACACATGGCTGCGGTAAGGGCCACAATGGATTCATCCCGTGCCATGAGGTCACTAAGGCTGTGAGTAAATGCTGCGGTGAAGCTGCGGTCTATCCGGTCGGCAAAGCTGATGGTCTCGCCATCGACGGTAAAGGGGACGGTACTGTGAAAGGCGCGCGGGTCTTTACTGGCCGGGACAAACCCCCGTCCCTTTTCCGTACAGATGTGAAACAGGACGGGATGATCGAGATGTCGCAAGGCGGTTAATATTTTAATCAGACTGGAGATGTCATGGCCATCAACGGGGCCATAAAGAGGGATGCCTAGCTGTTCAAATCGCTGACGGCCCATAAGGGTTGTTTTTAACCCGCCCTTGATGCGGTCGATGGTATCGTGTATGGCATCGCCGAAATAAGGCAGGCATTGTACGATCTGCTTGGTGTGTTTTTCCAGGTCTTCATACGGGCGTGAAAGGCGCAGGCGGGTTAGATACTGGGCAAAGGCGCCCTGAGTTTTATCAATGGCCATGGAGTTGTCATTGAGGATAATCAGCATCTGGCGTTTGAGCAGGCTGGTATTATTGAGTCCTTCAAAGGCCAGGCCGTTAACGATGCTGGCATCTCCCACGACTGCCACGATGTTCTCATGGCTGTGTTTCATCTGGGCGCCCAGGGCCAGGCCCAGAGCGGTGGGAATAGCCGTGCCGGCATGGCCCACGAAGAACTTGTCATAAGGGCTTTCGGAGGGATCGGGAAAACCGGAGATGCCGCCGCCCTGGCGCAGGGTATGGAAGCGTTCGGCGCGTCCGGTGAGGATTTTATGGGGGTAACATTGATGGCCTACATCCCAGACCAGAGAGTCTTTGGAAAAGTCAAATACGTAATGCAGGGCAATGGTCAGTTCCACGACTCCCAGGTTACTGGCCAGATGGCCGCCGTTCTGGCTGACCGATATTTTAATAAGATGACGTATCTCGCCGGCCAACTGGTTGAGCTGACTCATAGTCAGCGTGCGCAGGTCAGCAGGATTATTTATTTTTTTAAGGAGTTCGGTTTCCATTGGTATTTATACTTCGTTATAAACAGGTTTTAGTTCTATGATGCGCCTGTTAAAAGTTGATATTTTAGAATTTATTTATATTGATACATTATCACACCTTATGAGGACGGTGTTTTCAATTTTTTCTGTTTACCAGTATATCTGCCAGGTTAATTAATGGTGCGCCGGCCTGTTGGAGAGGACCGATAATGGTGATAGCTTCGCGTTTGAGTTTTTCTGCCTGGCTGCGTGATTCGTCAATACCCAGAACAGCAGGATAGGTAAGCTTGCCGGCTTCATTATCTTTTTGGGCCTGTTTACCCATTTCTTCGGGGTCGCCGGTTACATCCAGCAGGTCATCGATGATCTGGAATGCCAGTCCCATCTTCAAGCCATAATCGCCGAGCATATCCACCCGGGGTTGATCGGTTTGGGCGCACAGGGCCCCCATGCGCATGGCGGCCCGAAACATCATGGCGGTTTTACAGGTATGAATATATTTGACGCTGTCCAGGTCTCCGGGTGTATTTTCACTCATCAGGTCGGCCGCCTGTCCGCCGATC
>JAFGHE010000270.1 GCA_016930295.1 Sedimentisphaerales bacterium | reverse complement strand
GTCCGAGTGGCTTAAGGAGCAGCCTTGGAAAGGCTGTGTATGGCTTGTCTGTACCGCGGGTTCGAATCCCGCCCTCTCCGTTTCTTGGCCACCCCCAAAAAAACAAGGGTGGCATGCTTACACGTAACACAGAGAATTTTAAGCATGCTTCTTCTTTCTCCTACATAAAAAGTATAGATATTAACGTTTATACTTGTAGATAACTCTATCATAAATAAACCAGATTTCAAGGGAGGTTCTCACTCGTTTTACCAATAGTCGTGACTAACCGGTACACATAGGGCCCGAATATAATAAACAAAACCACAATGAAAACACAATCGATGCTCCTCCACGAAGAAGAAGGAATATAATAATCGCCGATGATCGGCCCCAGCGGGTAAAACGGTTTGATGCCGCCGGATATACAATCCAGGAAAAGATGCGACAGATACGCATAGGGCAGAAAAAACAATAAAACCCGGGGCAACTTTTTAAACACCAGAACTAACATGATCGCTGCCAAAAATACCACCGGCACCGGCCAGAGCGAGTGTGAATAAGAATTCATCCGTTCATGAAGATACACATGGACATTCAATATATCCGGCAACAAACCCGCCAATCCCACCAGAGCCAGGATGAGCACATGCATCCCCGGTCTCTGAGCATCTCTCCTGGTGTTACGGGCATAAATTTCATATGATATCACCGGAAAACTCAGATGGGCAAACATATACATTCTTATACGAATTTCCTTAATAACCAATGATAATTTTCTATATTCCTAAAAACTCTGTGCCTCTGTGCCTATGTGCCTTTGAGTATCTTAAAACAGCGTTGGCTGCCGGTCTGCCGGTTTCTTGGTGCGTTTCTGGTACTGGCTTTGAGACGTTTCTATTAGTTCCTTTTCAATAGTCTCCAGAAACGGACTGCGGGCCAGGGTATAGTGCCTGCCCTGCAGGAACCGTTTCTTGGCGTGCGTCAGGTACAGAAACCGCCGGGCCCGGGTCATACCGACATAGAGCAGCCGTCGTTCCTCGTCCCGGTCACAACGCCTATCCTGATAGAGGCTGTACGGCAGCAGCCCGTCCTCACAGCCCACGATAAAGACACAGTTGAATTCCAGCCCCTTGGCCCCGTGCAGAGTCATCAGCGACACCTGTTCGGTATCGGACCGATACGTATCAATGGACGTTCCCAGCATGACAAATTTAAGAAATCCCTGTATATCATCACCAAAATCCTCGCTGTGGCGGAATAATTCCTTGAATAGAAATTCAGAATCCTCTCTTTCATTATTTGAGTAACATACATCAATAATCGTCCCTAAAGACTGCTTTACCAACTGAGGTTTTTCCAGAAGTTTTTTCAACTTTCTAAATTTTGTGTCGTTGAAAATTTTTATGTTTTTTATCTTTTGTGCCAGATAACTGTTTTCCGGATTTACCGTTAATTGCAGGATATCCAAAATATCACAGACAGTCTTTTGCTTAAAGAAAGACTGGTTTTTTACCTCCTGCCAGGGGATGCTGTGGTCCCTGAAGGCCTTTTCCAGGGCCGGTATCTGGCTGTGAACACGGCACAGCACCGCAAAATCGCTAAAACCATGCTCCTGGTCCGTGCCCTCGCCGGTTGAAATATCCGAATCCATAGAGAAAAATCGCAGCCCCCCCATCATCCTTTCAATGGTCCGGGCCACAAACTCAGCTTCGCTTTTGTCCGTGGGATGGACGCTGATTTGAATCTTCACCCCTTCCTGCACGCCCTGCAACATAGAGGCAGGCTCGCTCTCCTCAACTGCAACCACCTGACCGGACGCCTGGAGAATGTTATCCGAGCAGCGATAACTGGTTTGCAGTTTATACACCCGGGACCCGGGGTAATCCCGGATAAACTGGTTGATAAAGCGTACATCCGCCCCCCGAAAACCATAAATCGCCTGATTCGGATCCCCTATCACGCACAGATTGGCATGCACATCCGGCATCAGGGTGCGGATCAACTGATATTGAGCAAAATTCACGTCCTGATATTCATCCACCATGATCCATGCAAATTGCCGGCGGTAATGACTCAATATCGCCGGATCACTGCGAAGCAGCCTTACCGGCTGGAATATCAAATCATCCAGATCGAGCAAATGGTGTTCACTCAAATAGTCCTGATATTTCTGATAAAACACCGCTACAAACTTATCTTCCACTTTCTCCGGACCAAGCAGGTTCTGTTTAGCCTGGGTAATAGCCTCGGAAACACCGGAAAATTGCTTTTTATCACACCCGATTTCCTTAAGAAGTATCTGCTTTTTATCCTCCGGGTCGATAATAACCGGCTCAGAATCCTTTTCAAAGAGCCCGGCGCCCCGGCCACGCTGCTCTTTTAACATGTGATATCCCAGGGCATGAAATGTGGAAATAGTTACCGGTTCAGCCTGTTCCTTTTCCGCAAGCATGCGTTGCAAACGCTGTCTCATTGCGCCGGCAGCCTTATTCGTAAAAGTCACCGCCAGAATTTTATCAGGAGATATGTTTTTATGATGAATCAGATTATAAACCCTGCAAGTCAGGACATGGGTCTTGCCGGTCCCCGGCCCGGCAATAATCAGGGCCGGCCCCGCCCCATGTTCCACGGCCTCATGCTGAGCGGAATTGAGATTTTCCAGAGGATTTTCTGACATCGATTTTTTGTGCTCAGGTCGAAACGGAATTACTGACTCTTTAGTTTTCTTTTTTGCTTTTTGATCAACTTCAATGATCTTGGCTTCTTTTTTTCCGCTATCTGCGGAAAATAAACTATCAAACAAAAAGGACTGGCCGCCGATTTTTTTCAGTTCATCCTCAGTAAAAACCTTTATCACGCCAAATTCGCCGTCGAATCCCTCTTTGATATGGACATCCCCGGCCCGCATCCTTCGTATGGCTTCAGCCAGCACCTCTCCGCCCACCTGATGGATCTGACCAAGGGGCAAATGCAGCAGGACATTAAATTCCGAGCCGGCCTTTCTGATCAGATCATGATACTCCCGGGTCACCTTCTTGGAATTGGGACCGACTTTAAGTATCTCGGATAATACCTCTTTTAAAGGAATCATGGAATAAAAAGGAGACCGGTTCCCTCTTTTTTCCGGTTCATTCCGATCCGCCAGTTGCATGACCCGGTTCATGACCCCGACAGTCACTTTTTTCCCGCACACCGGACACATACTATCATACCTGGCAGTCTCCAGGGGATCCCAGCTAATGTTGCACTTGCGATGGCCGTCATGATGATATTTTCCTTCCTGAGGGAAAAATTCCACCGTACCCAGAAACTGCCGCGCATCACCGCTGGCCAGGGCATCGGTTATGGCACTGTACGATAACTCCGTATTAAACAGATTGGCCTCACGCCCCAGCTTTTGTGGCGAATGCGCATCAGAATTGGAAATAATGGTATATTTATCCAGAAAACTGCAGCGCCAGTTCATGGGCGGATCACTGGACAGGCCGGTCTCCACCGCATGAATATGGGAAGCCAGATCGTCATAGCAATCATCAATGGTATCGAAACCCGATTTATCACCCAGCGCCGAAAACCAGGGCGTCCAGATATGAGCCGGGATAAAAAATATCCTCTCCGAGGCCTCCAGCGCAATCTCCAGTAAATGACGCGAATCCAGCCCCAGAATCGGACGCCCGTCCGAGGTAATATTGCCGATACGCGACAGGCTCTGCTGGATTTTCTCCACCGTCTCAAAGTCAGGCGCCAGTATCACATGATGCACCTTCCGGACTTTATCACCTTTTTTATAGATGGTACTGATTTCCGCCGAAAGGATAAACCGTACCGAGTTGTCGGCCGTCTCGGACGGACACCCATCATCATTAACACGATACTCCGGCTTCAACCGCAGGAGCCCCGCCTCCGCCGGCTCACACTTCTCCTTTAACTCCGCCAGCCAGCCCGGATGAGTAAAATCCCCGGTCCCCACCACCTTGATCCCTTTGATCCGTCCCCAGTAATCCAGATGCTCCGGGTCCAGTTCCCTGCTGGTGGCAATCGAAAAATGTGAATGAATATGAAAATCAGCAATAAATTCCATATAGACAAACGCCCCGTTTGAGGTTTATCGAATTTAATCAAAAAAATATATAGTGTTGTCCCCTCAGGCTCACATTAACGTAACACCTTTTGCCTTTAAATACTCTTTCAATTCCGGAATATCAATCATATGAAAATGAAATACCGAGGCAGCCAGCAAAATTGTGGCCCCGGCCTCCACCGCCTCATGGAAATGCTCCAGTTCTCCGGCCCCGCCGGAAGCAACCACTTCTCCGGAGATAACCTCCTTAATAGCCCGGATAACCGGCAGATCGTATCCCGTCTTGGCGCCGTCCCCGGCCTTACTGGTGGGCAAAATCACGGGCACGCCGTAACCATCGGCACGTTTGGCCCATTCAATCGCATCCGCGCCCGTGGCCGTACGTCCGCCGTCAATGTACACTTCATAGCCGCTCGGCAGGGCCGGATTCTGGTCCACATCAATCGCGACCGTTACCCTTTCCGGGCCAAATTCCCGGACCATCTCACCGATAACATCCGGATTACGAAATGCCGCACTACTGGTGGATACCGTATTGGCCCCGGCATTCAGAACCGCCGCCGCGGATTGTACGTCGCTGATGCCGCCCCCCACAGTAAAAGGCACAGTGGTGACCTCGGCGACTCTCCTTACCACATCCAGCATGGTCCCCCGGCCTTCGACCGTAGCAGTGATGTCCAGAAGCGCCAACTCATCCGCCCCGGCCTGACAATAGGCCTTGGCGCATTCCACTGGATCACCGGCATCCTTAATATCAACAAAATGGACGCCCTTGACCACTCGTCCATTCTGCATATCCAGACAGGGCATAATTCTGACAGGTTTAGCCATGTTATTCTCCTATGATAAAAATCTACTCCAAAATTAATAAATATTTACGTTAACTCTCTACTAATACAAAGTTTGGGAAATCTTCAAACACC
>JAFGHE010000032.1 GCA_016930295.1 Sedimentisphaerales bacterium | reverse complement strand
GCCTACAACCAGCCGCCGCATACCGGATTCTTTCTGGGAGACGGCATGGCCGCTCCGCCGATACCGGATATTGTCTTAGTCCAGGCCCCGACATTATACGGTGATGTTACCGGCGATCATAGGGTCGATATGGATGATCTGCCGTACTTTGTGAATTTGTGGCTTCAAAACGATTGCGAATTCACCGCCGCTCTGGATTTGAATGAGGATTGTGTTATTAATTTTGTCGAGTTTTCTGCGCTGGCCGGCAACTGGACGCCCGATGTGGTGCCTCCGTTAACGCCGACCGGCTTATCGGCGACGGCCGGCAATGAAAAGGTTACGTTGAACTGGAACGATAATCCGGAAGCAGATCTGGATGGATACAATGTGTATCGTTCCGAGACATCGGGCAGTGGTTACGCAAAAATAAATACATCGCTTTTAAGCAGTTCGGACTATGTCGATAATGATGTTGCCAACGGCACGACCTATTACTATGTTGTGACGGCAGTGGATGACAGTTCCAATGAGTCCGGGATTTCAAGCGAGGTGTCTGCGACACCGAGTCCCGGTCAGATCGCAACGTTGACCATCCAGGAAAACGAGCCGGGATTCGTTGGTGTCTTTACGGGCATTGCCGCTGAAACCACGAATGCAGGTTATACGGGCTCAGGCTATGCGAATACGGATAATGCCGCAGGTAATTATGTTGAATGGACAATTGATGCGGCTGAGACTGGAACTTACGACCTTCAATGGCGATTTGCAAACGGCACTTCAACCGGAATGGACAGATCAGGAACCGTGGTCATAAACGATGTGACTCAGGCGACCCATGTTAGTTTTGAAGATACAGGGGCATGGACTTCCTGGCAGTTGTCATCCATTGTGTCGGTTACATTGGCGGAAGGCACAAACAGCATCCGGCTGGTCGCTGAGACCGATGAAGGTCTGGCGAATATTGACTGGATTCAGGTGACCGGTTTGTTTACATCAAGTGAACCGGTCGAACTGACCGTCATGGATGCGATGCGGCTGGCGAATGACTATTTCATGGCCAAATGGCCTGATCCCGGGGAGGATATCGTCACGGATAAGGTGCGTCCGAGCAATATCTGGACACGGGCGACCTACTATGAAGGCCTGATGGCGCTGTATGAAATCGACCCGAATGACCGGTATTATCAATATGCCGTGGACTGGGGCGAATCGCATGACTGGGGAATGCGAAGCGGCACCGCAACCCGGAACGCGGATGACCAATGCTGTGGACAAACCTACATCGATTTATACCTTCTCGATCCGCAGCCGGAACGTATTCAAGACATCAAAACAGCCATCGATGCCATGGTTAACAGCACTGAAAACGACGATTGGTGGTGGATCGATGCGCTGCATATGGCGATGCCGGTCTTCGCAAAGCTCGGTGTCGTTTACGAAGATGATGCCTATTTTGAAAAAATGTACGATATTTATTCTTATACGAAATATTCTCATGGAACCAACGGATTATACAATACGGAAGATCATTTATGGTGGCGAGATGCCGATTTCGATCCGCCGTATACTGAGCCGAACGGTGAGGATTGTTACTGGTCGCGCGGCAATGGGTGGGTGTTTGCCGCAATGGTCCGGGTTCTGGATGTTATGCCGCAGGACGCTCCGCACCGTTCGGAATATGTGCAGACGTTCGTTGATATGGCGCAGGCCCTGGCACAGGTCCAGCGGCCGGACGGATTCTGGAATGTCAGTCTGCACGATCCGGATCATTACGGCGGTAAAGAAACCAGCGGGACGGCCTTTTTTACCTACGGCATGGCCTGGGGAGTCAATCAGGGCCTGCTGGATGCAGCCACGTACGGACCGATAGCGATGAAGGGATGGGAGGGTATGGTTCAGGAGACTCTGCATCCGGATGGTTTTCTGGGCTATGTCCAGAGTACCGGCAAGCAGCCCTCAGACGGACAGCCGGTTGGTTATAACACGGTGCCGAATTTTGAAGATTATGCCCTCGGGGCTTTCCTGCTGGCAGGGAGTGAAATTTATCAACTCTCTCAAGAATAAAAGACGTACTGTGTCTACTGAATAGCGACTCATAAACGAGAAACATCTCCATTATTGCCTGATTCTTAGCTTGATTACATAGGATTACGAAATAAGACGGTCAAACACTGGCATAACCAAAAGATAAGAGTGATGTAGGGTCCGTAATTGCCTGAATCCGGGTCGATTCTCATTATTTTTAAAAAAGTATGAATCAGATGTCTTAATTTTTTAATCAGCATCAACTTACACCATATAGAAAACACATAGAGGCTAAAAATAACGTATTAAACGTTGATAGATGATATATCATCAAGGGATATTTTTTTTGATATGATGGATGAGCAGTCAAAAAATTCGGATGGATTTCTCAATCACTTGATGCATAAGCAGATGCGGATTTATGCGTTTATCCTGAGCATGGTCCGCAATTATCAGGACGCCGATGACATTTTGCAGGATACGGTCAATACCATGTGGCAAAAATATGCGGAATCTCAGCCGATTCACGATTTTGTGGCATGGGGCATCCAGATTGCTTACTACAAGATTATGGACTTTCGTAAAAAACAAAAAGGCAATATTCATATTCAGTATACTGACCAGCTCTTTGAGAAAATGCTGCCTGTTACCAGGGAGACGGACCGGTACTCCGATAAGCGTCTTGATAAGCTGAAAAAATGTCTCAAGAAACTCGGACCGCGGCAAAGCAAATTTGTCGAATTGCGGTATTATCAGGATTTAAAGCCCCGGCAGATTGCTTCGCTGCTGGGGTTGTCTATTTTGAATGTTTATAAAATTATGAGCCGGATTCACAGTCAATTGCTTGACTGCGTGAAGAGTACATAACCCCGGATGCATGGTATGGACCTTAAATTAAAACACGAAATTGATGAATTGCTGTATTTGGCGCTCGAGAATGAGGCCTCCGCGGCCCACATTGAGCGACTTAATGCGCTGCTTTCCTCCGACGCGGAGATCCAGCAATACGCAGGCGATTATTATTTTGTGACCGCTGCGCTGCGAAAGACAAATGCCATTCCGTTCGCTTCTTTCGATATGATCAATGAAGTCGACGAGCAGTATAATCTTTTGATGGAATTGGCCCGCGAGGAGAACACGGCACCTGTATTGGAACTGCCCCGCGAACCTCGCGAAACCAAGCCGATTGAGAATGTTCAAAAGATTCATGTCAACAGGTCTGCACGGAAAATCAATCACATCTCTCTTACCGTTGCGATTTCTTCTCTGGCCGCTTTATTTATCCTGATTGCATATTTGCAAACGGTACCGCCGCGAGAGGCGGTTGCCGTTCTGGCCGATGCGATTGATGCGCAATGGCAAAATGCATCCGAAGAAGTGGAGTCCGGCCGCCTGTTCTATAATACGGACGGACCGCTGCTGCTCAAATCTGGTCTTATTGAGATTGAATTCAATTACGGTGCTCGCGTGGTCATCGAAGGTCCCTGTGAGTTCATGTGCAAGGCGGCCAATTTGATTTACCTCGATTACGGCCGGCTTTACGCACGAGTTCCGGAAAAAGCGACCGGTTTCACCGTTGACACCCGGAATGCCAGGATTGTCGACTTAGGGACGGAATTCGGCGTCAAAGAGAATATCGATGAAACCACGGAACTGCACGTGGTCAAGGGCCGTACGACGCTGCTTGCCGGACAGGATAAACAGAAAACGGCATTTGATGTCGTCCAGGGACAGGCCCGCCAAGTCAGCTTAAAAGGCCAGTCCGTCAAGCATATTTCACTGAAAGAGAATGTTTTTGTCCAGCAGATTAATTCCGAAACGGGCATGATTAGAAAAGCCAGGAAAATTGACCTTGCCGACATTACAGGGGGGGGCAACGGCTTTGGAACCGGGTGTCGCAATATCGGCTTGGATCCGGTTGTCGGAAAGCTGGCCGACATATCCGATTTAGATACAAATCGAAAAGCAGATAATGCTTATCGCCGTGTGAACACCAATCCTTTTATTGATGGCGTTTTTGTGCCCAACGGCCGGACCGACCAAATCATCAGTTCACGGGGGCACGTCTTCTCGGAATGCCCGGTCACCTGCGGTAATTTTTTCACGGAAATTTCCAGTGCACCCAGTATTATCTATGATTCGGAAATTGTTTTGGGCGACGTTAATTACAGCCGCAGTGAATCCGGCTTTTTATTCATTCATGCGAATCTGGGGATTACCTATGATCTGAATGCGATTCGTTCGCAATTAGCCGGGGTGAAACTGGACCGTTTCCAGTCAACCATCGGCATATCGGATGCCTCCCCGCGTCAGTGCAATGCCGATTTCTGGATATTGGTGGATGGACAGGTGCGGTACCGGAAGGTGAATGTTCAGCAAAAAGGAATCATTGAGACGGTTGATATAGAACTTCCAGAGGACGCCCGTTTTTTGACGCTTGTCACAACCGACGGCGGCGATTCGGATTCAGATATGGTCACGAGCATGGACAGCGACTGGTGTCTGTTTGCAGAGCCGGTGCTGACACTGGAATAAACAGTTCATTATAATTTGGTGAGTTTATAACAATGTTAACGATTTTATCTGATTTGAAAAGGGATTTTAGAATGAAAATCGATAAGAAAAAAGGGTTTACGTTAATTGAACTGCTGGTTGTGATCGCAGTGATCGCTTTGTTGATGGCAATTATTATGCCGGCATTGGGCAAGGCCAAGCTTTATGCTCAAAAAATTGTTTGCCGCAGCAATATTCGGCAGCAGTGCTTGGGGGTAATTTTGTATGCGGATGCGCATGATTCGAAAGTCCCGATCAATCAGGCTGGGTCATGGTTGTGGGATTTGGGTTTCTGGAGCACGAACCAGATATCGGAATATGCCGGTTTTGGTGACAATGAGGTTTTCTTTTGTCCGGCAAACAAGGTGAAACAGGCCGATGATGCCCGCTTTTGGCAGATGTCATGGGTTGTAAATAGTCCGGGAGTTTTTGGAATAACGCTTCCATGTCCGAATCCTGTATCGATCAAAGAAGAAGGCCCTGCCCAGATAGCCAATGAATTTCGTGTTATGCCGATACTCTATATGTTTGACCGCCAACAGTTTAATACGACTACTAATAAATGGGAATCCATACTTCCAAATACATTAGCAACGGGACAGCCCGCAAAGTGGATTGACAAGATTTCAGAGCTCACAAACACTTCCTCGACAATCATGATTATGGACAATGTGGTGAGTGCAAACACAACCGGATATAAGAATTTCTTTGAGATCACAGGCGGCTGGACAGATACTCAGTTTAATGAGGTTGATAACTCAAATCATCGTTCTAACCAGCGAGAACTCGGATACGAGGGGGTTTTGCCGGATGGTGCCAATATCGGTTATGTCGATGGACATGTCTCTTGGCGCGATTTTGAGGAGATGCAATTCCAAACGAATTTGAGTAGTACCAGTATCTGTTTCTGGTGGTAATCGGCCATCAGACGAATTATTGAGTGCTCTTTTCAAATCTAAATAAAACTTAAAAAAGGGTGGGCCGGTTTGTAGTTTTTGCGGACTGTAACCGGCTCACCTCTGGTGAACTCAGGGATTGTTGAAAACCCCTTGTTCGATAAGGGGATATTGTATATAGAAACAAGGGCAAAAACAATCCTAAAATTACTCAATGTGTCATGCACTTCCAGGAACAGGACACAACGGCGGTACATTGTCTGTTATGGAAGAGAAGTTGGAGATTTCATATTGAGGCCAATAGTAAGTTTACTCAGATAGAAAAAGTGTGCATATATGATTAATACAACCATTGATAGAGAAAGGAGATCTTGTTTAGTTTATTGCGAGTAAAAAAAGTGAATCGGATTACGAGTTCAAAAGGTAAAAAAGCGAGTTTCAATTTGAAGTGTGTGTGCGTGTGCTTGTGTGTAGTCATGGATGACGCTTGTCAAAACGGATTTTAAAGTGTGATGTTAAGTTTAATGTTTATTTATTTTTTTGTGGAGGATCGAAAGATGAAAAGAGTATTCGT